>JANLJF010000081.1 GCA_029255605.1 Azovibrio restrictus | reverse complement strand
TAATCATTTTTATGAATTTCAATAAAAGACTTAACCTGATAGGTATCATCACGATGTTTGTAGTATTGACTATGATGATAATAAGTTATTTCGCACTCTTTTACTTTTCTCTTCGCCAATAAATGGAATCTAATCATACTGTTTTTCGCAGGAAACTTTTAAAAATACAAACAAAACAAGCGCTGTTCTCTTTGAAGAATAGTATACTATACATCGCGGGTGTTATTTTGATATCCGTATTTGGCTACATGCTGGTTTTATTTCTATTGCCGTATATGCGCCCGTCATACGCGCTTGGCAAACTGGCGCATTAATAGGTTTTTAAAATAATCGGAATATGTATAAGGAAATAACTATTAGCCTACAGGTAAATAACCATGAGGAACATGTAGATGTATCATATTGCATCAATATGCTGGGAGAGATACAGACCATTTCCTGTAAGGTAAAAAGTGCAACCTATAACAGTCAGCAATGGTTGCATATCCGCTCGTTTGAACTTAAGTCGGAAATAGCCGGGTTGTTGTATACCCCGCTATTTGTAGATAATACCAATATCAAGAACTACAACGATTCTGCTTTTATTGATAAAGCCTACAATGTAATAATGGCAAAAGAGAATTTCTTGCTTATGTAAATATTACATCTGTATGAAATAAAAGCCCGTTGCATAGATTATCTTAGCTATGTAATGAGTAAGGCTAAACCCATACAACTCTCCATACCCAAGCCTTGCCACGAGGATTGGGCGCAGATGACACCCGATGAGCGTGGGCGGTTTTGCAGTCATTGCCAAAAGAGCGTAGTGGATTTTACGTGTTGGACAGACAGTGAAATACATCAGTACATAACAGCACATGCAGGTGAGCGTATTTGCGGTGTATTGACGCAAGGCCAGATTCAAAGACCATTCTACAGTGTTGTGCCTATAAATAAAAGACCAGGAGCTATGCAATGGCTGGCTGCCAGTATGGGATTTGTATTGACGCTTATATCCGCGGACGTAAAAGCAATAGTGCCTCATTCGGTACATGTAGTATGCATAGCAGACGATAAATCTGAAGGTGAGATAGAAAAGGATAAACCTGTAAAGATATCGGGCTTTGTGAAGCAGAATAGTGAAAAACCGCTGGCTAATGCTGCCATATATGTTACAACACACCGAGATGTTATTATTGAAACGACCTCAGATAGCAATGGATATTTCGAGATAATGCTGGATCGCTTTTCGCAAAGTGATAGCCTTATGCTAAAGATATCAGCAGATGACTTCAAAACGCAAGCGAACCAGATAACGAATGCAATGCTTAATAAAACCATCATCATCCACATGGAGGCATTACTTAGGGGAGATATTTGTGTAGAACAAGTTGATCATGGCCGTAAGCCTCTTATAGATCCTTTTGAGCCAACTAAACAAACTGTTACCAGTGAAGAAATAGAAAAAATGGCGCGTTAATATGTATATATCACCTTCAATGACAAATGCATTTACTATAGCTGTAATAGCAATTTTGTTGGTTTTAAGGCCAGGAAATACAATAGCAAAAGTGCATGATACTGTGCAGCGTGCTGCGATAATAAAGGGTGTTGTTTTAAACGAGAAGAAAAAGCCTATGCCTGGTGCAGTTGTTACGGTTTACAAGGATGGTAAGTCTATTGCTAATAATACAACTGATAAAGATGGAAAAATTAGTTGCTGGATAAATGAAATGAATGTTATTGCCAGCGATTACCAAATACAAATTGCGTATTTAGGTTATACAAAGCATAGTGTTATCTTAGCATCCATAGATACTATTCTGAAGTTCAAAGTGCAAATGATAAAAGGGCCAAAGGCACCTGAAGGTATAACAATTATAAAAGATGCCTGTTTTCGAAGGAAAAGACAAGAAAAATTGCCCACTACTAATAAAGAACTGCCTCCGCCTACACCGTTGCTTGATCCGCTTGAACCAACAAAAAGAATCATCACAAGTGAAGAAATAGAAAAAATGGCCCGTTAGCCATTATAACTATGTCCCATCCACAGGGCACCGCCTATGCTATCGCGGCCGGCACCTGTTACCTGGCTCATTACATTGGTCTCTTCTCTCCAGCGCAGGGTGCCTATCAGGGCCATTACCAGTGCTTCTTTATACTTTATAGTAGTCTCGTCGGGTATGTGTACCGATACATTCAGCGGCAATAACGCTTCTGTAATACGCTGTACCAAAAAGCCATTGAATGCACCGCCACCTGTTATCAGCAATGTAGGTTGTTCTTTGCCAAGTGCAGGGTATAGCTGCACTGCCTTGCTTACCTCATCGGCTATGTGCTGCACGGCTGTGTGCAGGGCATCCGGTACCTCATACGCTACTTCCAGCAGCGATGGTGATACCAGCGACATAGCGGTTTCGTTACTTAAAGATTTAGGCGCGGTACGCTGATAATATTCCTGGCTGCTTAGCGATGCCAGTACATCTTCCAGCAACTTACCCTCAGCAGCCATACCACCATTGGTGTCCATATGCTTACCGGCTTTACCGGCTAGTGTATTCAGTACCTGGTTAGCAGCACACAGGTCGTAGGCCAGCAGGCCATCGTTATGAGGTACGGTGATGTTGGCAATGCCACCAATATTCAGCCAGTAATCGTATTGGCCAAACAGCAGTTTATCACCTATCGGTACTATAGGTGCACCTTGTCCGCCAAGGGCTACATCCAGCGCACGCAGGTCGTTGATGACAGGCAGGCCCGTAACGGCAGCTATGGTAGCGCCGCAGCCTATTTGTGCTGTAGTATGCTGTGCAGGCTCGTGCAGCACAGTATGCCCATGCGATGCTATGAAATGCACTTGGTGCTCTATGCCTTTATCTTGTATGAATTGATTTACCAGTTCGCCGGTGTAACGGCCATATGCCGTATGGAGGCGCAGGTATTCGGGTACCGATAGTTTGGATGCATTTTGCAATTGCTGTGCCCATTCGGCCGTATATGGCATACATTCGGCATGCAATATCTCATAGCTCCATTGTCCGCGCACTTCATCCAGTTGCACAAAAGCTATATCCAAACCATCCAGCGAACTGCCGGACATCAACCCGATTACTTTGTAAACCATTGGGCAAATTTAGGGAGAATAATTTAGTCGTAAGTCTTAAGTCGAAAGTTGTAAGTACTCTTCGCAGACTTATCACTTATTACTTACGACTTATGACTTAAATTAGCCCCATGTACAAAATGCCCGAGTTTACCGAAACTGACAAAGATGCCGTAAAAGTCTTTATGCATGCACACCCTTTTGTGATGCTGACCGGCTATGATGGAACGCAACCTGTGGCTACGCAGGTGCCTGTGCTGATAGATGAGCGCGATGGCAAAATGATATTGCGTGGCCACATTATGCGCAAGACCGACCATCACCTGGCTTTTGAGAAACATCCGGAGGTGTTGGTGCTGTTTAGCGGGCCGCATTGCTATGTTAGCGCCAGTTGGTACACTACCCGTGGCAGTGGCAGTACCTGGAACTATATGACCGTGCACGCCCGCGGGCAAATGCGCTTTATGGACGATGCCTTTACATTGCAGCTACTTACCGACCTGACTCATAAATACGAAGACCCGCAAGCTCATCCTGAGTTGCTGGAAAACATGAGCATGACCGGTTATGTGCAACCTATGATGAAAGCCATTGTGGGTTTTGAAATAGAAGTAGAAAGTATCCACCCCATCTTCAAGCTAAGTCAGAATCGTGATGACGAGAGCCACGCGAATATTGTGCAACAACTATTAGCCAACGATGATTGTGATAGTCATAAGATAGCGGAAGAAATGAAGAAGCGGAGGGGGTAGAACACAAAAGCCACCCTTGCGGATGGCTTTGTTAGTTTGCGAAACTATAGAAAATGTAGGTTAGGTTTATACGGGTTGTGCGGCGATGTGGGTGGCTTTCTTAACATTATCAGGGGCTGGTGTTTTCTTGCTTTTGTTTCTGCGGCCCCACCATATCAAGGTGCCGGTTACGGGCAGCGATGCTATGATAAGGCTGGCGAAAAATGCTAACAGTTTACCGGAGAAGCCCCATACTGCGCCTACGTGTATGTCATAATTCATACGCATCAGCTTCTGGCTGGCAGTGGCGTTGGCAAAGCGTCCCCACATATGTTTTACAGGTATCTCTTCCAGCGTGTACTGGTCGAAATAGCGGTAGTCTGTTTTCCAATAGGTAGTAGGGTCGGGGTTTACATTTACAGCGATGGTGGATGTGTTTTTCTCCGGCGTATGCACTTCTATACTGGCGCCTGCAGGCATACCTTGAGATTCACGTACCCATATCCTGTCGATGGCAGGTTGTTGTGCAGTAACCGCCATTTGCGGAATGTATTTAGATAACGGTTCCTCATACTGCAACATCTTTCCGCCTCCTGATATTACAGCATAATAACCCTTGCTAAACCATTCAAAACCCCATACCAGACCAGTGATGGCAAATACCAGCGCCAAAGCCAGTACGTAGAAACCGAGTACATTGTGCAGGTCGTAGTTTTTACGGCGCCACTTGGCATCCCATTTTATACTGAAACGCTGCTTGCGGCCAGCTTTGTTCTTAGGCCACCAAAGTATGAGGCCAGTTATTACAATTATGGCAAATATCAATGTGGCCGATGCTACTACTACATGTCCTACTTCGTGTGGCATCCACAGGTAAAAATGGCCATCAAGAATGAAACGGAAGAATGTACGATTCTCATCGCTCACTTTTAATATCTGACCAGTGTACTGGTTGATGTACACCATGTAATAGTAATCATCCTCGTCAGAATAAAAGATAGCTTTTGCCGCTCTTTCTTTTCCTTGGTACATGAGCGCATGTACCTGCTTCCCGGGCAATTCGGTGAGCGCTATGGACTGCAATTGCGATGGTGGCAGAAATGGTTTATCCTGTGCCTGTACGAAACGGTAGGGTTGTGTAAGGTTGGATATTTCTTCCTGAAAGGCATAGATACAACCGGTGATGGCTATTATAAAAACCACCAGCCCGGACGATAGCCCGAGCCAGAGGTGTATTTTTCCTATTGCTTTTTTTACTGTCATTAGAATTTGTATGATACAGACATGCGATAGTTGCGCGGTGCCTCTGTTTGCCAGTAATACGCATTCAGGTATGCGTAATAAGAGCCGCTGTACAGGTATTCATTCAGCAGGTTGAATACGTTAGCTGTTACACGCAATCTGTTGTTTTCCCAGAAAAGGCCTGCATCTGTGCGGAAGTAATCTTTCAGCTTTACGTTTGCATTTGGAGAAGGGTCCCAATAAGTAGCCCTGTCGCCCAGGAAAGAAGCACCTGCAGAGATGCCGAAACCGCGCAGCGCGCCGCTTTGAACTTTGTAGTTCAGCCATAGGTTTGCCGTGTGCTTAGCAAAGCCCGGTACTAAATCACCTTCTTTCAGTGTAGTAACACCATCTGCCACTTTTGCTACTTTCGATTCTGTGAAAGCATAGTTAGCCGTCACACTCAGGCCACGAGCGATGGTACCACGCAGGTCGAACTCGATACCTTGAACTTGTTTCTGACCCAGTTCTATACTAAGGCCTGAAGTTGGCGCGCTGTTAGGATCTGCGATCAATTCGTTGTTCTTAATGATGAGATAACCTGTTACGGTAGTATTCCACCTGCCACCGAACCAATCTCTCTTGATACCGATTTCCATATTGTTACCCGTTATAGGCTGTACTTTACCGCCATTGGCAAGTATACCTGTTTGTGGCAGGAAAGCCTGATCGTACAGGCCGTAAACAGATGTATGCTCGTCTACAGAAACGCTAAGGCCTACACGTGGTGTAAAGTGTTGTGCAGAGTCGGCACCGTAATATGATTGCCTTAGGTCGGTATAACGGCCGGCCAGTGTCAGCCTTACCATGTTGTCAAAGAAACCCAGTTCATCTTGTGCATAAAAGGCCGTATAAGTCTGGTCTTGTATACCGCCTACTGCCTGTGCCCTTTCTTCCAGCGATGTTTCGCGGTCGAAAACGGGATAGCCTGTTACAGGTACACCCAGGTAAGGGTTGCGTGGGTCGAATAGGTGCGCAGAGTCATCCAGCGGATGAGATTGTCCCCAGTCGGCTATGTATTTCTTATTGCTCATATCTATGCCGGCCAGTATACGATGGCGGATAGGGCCCGTTGTTACGTCACCATTTACAAATACCTGGCCCATAGTCATCTGGCTTTTTGAATCCCAGATACCCACACTGCGTATCATGGTACCATCGGGATTTACTACGCTAGGCCACATGGAACTGCCTACCTGATTGTACCTGAAGTGAGAAGCTTGTGCTGTTATTTTCCAGTTGCGGTTGATATTGTGCTGCAGGTTGATGTACATGCTATGGTCATTGATCTTAGTGCCGGCAAGGCCTGCAGGCAATTGGGTAGAGCCAACATCATAAGTAGCATAACCAGAAGGGCCAAAGACGTAGAAAGAACCTACATCGCTCATGTTAGCGCGCTGGTAAGTATATTCCAGTGTCAGTTTTGTTTTGTTATCTATCTGGTAAGATATTACCGGTGCTATGGTATAGCGGTCATTATACTCGTTAGGGCGGTGTGAGTTTTTATTCTGCGCAGCTACATTGAGCCTGTACAGCAGGCGGCCATCCTTGCTCAGGTTACCATCCAGGTCCAGCGCTGCACGATACAGGTTGAAACTACCCATAGTCAATGTAGCCTCACCTTTGTTTACGCCTGTAGGTTTTTTGGTTACCACATTGTACATGCCGCTTGGGTCGCCATTGGCCATCATAAAGCCGGCAGGGCCTTTTACAAATTCGATGTTCTCAACGAAGCTCATGTCTTCTGTCAGCGGGCCCCAGTATGAGTTCACTACATTGAAACCATTGCGGAATGCCTGTATTTGCGAACCGCGGGCAGAGATGTTTGTGTACATATCGCCCCAGTGCTCCATACGCACCAGGCCGCTCACATTGCGTATCAAGCCATCGCTCATGCTGATAGCCTGCTGGTCGGCCAGCATTTGCTGGTTTACCACCTGTATATTCTGAGGTAGTTCTATCAATGGTGTTACCAGGCGAAGGCTGCTGGATGTGTTGTTTTCTTTATATCGGTTAGCAGCGCTGGTTACCACTACTTCCTGCAACCTTTTAGCGTTTTCTGAAAGAATCACATCCAGCGTGGCTGTACCGTCTTCGCTAATAGATATTTCTCTTTCTTCATTTTTGATGCCTGCTGCTGATATTACCAGCGTATAGGTACCGGGCTCGATACCTTTGAGTATATAATTACCTTTTCTGTCAGCTGTAGTGCTGATGTTTTCGCCTTTTACCGATATGGTAATGTTTTCGGCAGGATGGCCGTCAGATGTTTTTACTGATCCTTTGATGTTGCCTGATTGTGCAAAGCCTGCAAAGCCACACAACAGTAAGCATAAACTAATTCCGGTCTTCTTCATTATGGTTGAGTATGATTTTTTTGCGTCGCAAAACTACCTACGAGGTGATATGGGCATTTACAGAAATAGAAAAAGCAGTTTCAATAATGGGAATTATTGAGATGATGTAGTAGCGTAGGTTATTGACACATACAACGATGTGTGATTTTAAATCCAGCTTTTGATGTCTATATTTATGGCTTGATAAACAACTGCCTGTTACTCGACCAATGAAATACTCATTACTACTATTGCTGTTAGCAGCTACCCTTACTTCAACAGCACAAATACAAAGACGGGAGCCTTACACACCCAAGCCTAAGCCTAAGAAAGAGAAAAAACAACATCATCCACCTAAGATGGTAGAACTGGGTTTTGATATTGGTTACTGCCCGATAGAATATGGGGACGGGTCTATAGAGAGAATATCATTATCATCGAGAACTGAAAAACATTTACAATTGTTTGGACATGCAGAATACGTTTCTTCCATTTTCCGGAAAGATATCGGCTTGGGTTGTGGTGCCAATTTCCCGATAGGGGCTCGCCGTTCGTATTTCTATCCAGGTGTATGTGTGGGTTATTATTTCCGTACTGCTGTTGTGGCAGGAGGACAAATAGGTTATGTAGGTTATGTAAGTGATGCCATTGCACTGCATATAGAAGGAGGCTGCAGATGGGGCTCCGGTGCGGGTGCATTAGGTGGTAGCGTTTTTTACATGCCTATAGTAGCCGGGATTCGTATTTGTTTAGATTAAAACATAAAAACTAAAAAGGCCGCCATATGGCGGCCTTTCAATTGTGTGTTTCTAATATTATTAAGCGGTAGCCAGGCTTGATGCCATAGCTTCTGCCATTGTTTTTCCTATATCGGCAGGGCTTGCTACCACGTTGATGCCGCATTCGCTCATTATTTTCATCTTAGCAGCAGCTGTATCATCGGCACCGCCAATGATGGCACCTGCGTGGCCCATACGGCGGCCTGGAGGCGCTGTCTGGCCGGCGATGAAACCTACAACCGGTTTGCGCATGTTATCTTTCAGCCACATTGCAGCTTCAGCTTCCATACCACCACCTATTTCACCTATCATGATGATGCCATCCGTTTCAGGGTCGTTCATGAGCAGTTCTACCGCTTCTTTGGTAGTTGTACCAATAATCGGGTCGCCACCGATACCGATAGCTGTAGAGATACCCAAACCAGCTTTCACTACCTGATCGGCAGCTTCATAAGTCAGCGTGCCGGATTTAGATACGATGCCTATGCGGCCCGGTTTGAAGATAAAACCCGGCATGATGCCTACTTTAGCCTCACCCGCAGTGATAACACCGGGGCAGTTAGGGCCTATCAGGCGGCAGTCTTTACCCCTTATATAATCGCGTGCTTTTATCATATCCTGCACGGGAATACCTTCTGTAATACAGATAATAACTTTTACACCTGCGTCAGCAGCTTCCATAATCGCATCGGCTGCGAATGCAGGCGGAACGAAAATGATCGATACATCGGCACCGGTACCATCTACTGCATCTTTTACTGTGTTGAAAACAGGACGGTCCAGGTGCTTTGTGCCACCTTTACCCGGTGTCACCCCACCTACTACGTTTGTACCATATTCAATCATTTGTGTAGCATGGAATGTACCTTCTGTACCGGTAAAGCCCTGAACAATGATCTTGGAATTTTTATTGACCAAAACAGCCATGAGAATAAAATTATCTGGTTTTGTAAATAATGCGGGGCAAAAATAGCGTTTAATTGGGTAAATAGGTAATGCCGGAGTTATTAAATCGGTAATAATATGGGAAAAGGGCGGCGGGCATTTTTGTATTAATGAAAATTGTATGACAATATTTTTTGAAGCCGTACCAACCTTTTAGCCAAAGTTGTAGTCTATAATGTAACAACAACGCAAATAATAAGATACTGCATAAATACAGGCTGCATTGTTTGAGCGCGGTGCAGCCAAATGGCAAAAGTTGTAATGGGTAATCAATTCTAGATTTCGAAGGCCGGTTTCCACCGGTCTTCTTCATTTTTACTTTAGAATGCACTTAATAATCCATTGATATATATGAGAAAGCTGAATTGTCAGGATTTCTTGTTACGTTCATGCTCGGCTTCCATCCGGCTCATTTCCTTGGCTTTGGCCAGGAATTCGGACGCGAAGATGAATTCATTCAGCTTTTGGTCATCGCTGAAAATGATGTCTTTGCTGGAACCTTCCCATTGCTTACGCCCCTCGTACATATACACAATATTATCACCGCTTTCCATAACGGTATTCATATCGTGGGTGTTTACAACGGTGGTCATGTTATATTCTATCGTAATTTCTTTTATCAGCTTATCGATAACCAGCGATGTTTGCGGGTCGAGGCCGGAGTTGGGCTCATCGCAGAAAAGATATTTGGGGTTCAATACTATGGCGCGAGCCAGTGCCACACGCTTTTTCATTCCACCGCTTATTTCGGATGGGAATTTTTTATTGGCATCTTTCAGGTTCACGCGGTCCAGTACCTCATTTACACGTTTACGTTTTTCTGATAGCGTCATTTTGGTAAACATATCGAGCGGGAAGCGTATGTTGTGCTCTACATTCATGCTATCGAAAAGGGCAGACCCCTGGAATAGCATGCCTATTTGTGTACGCACTTCTTTCAGCTCTTTATCGTCCATAGCGGTAAGGTCCTGGCCTTCATACAATATCTGCCCGCTATCGGGCTTGAAGAGGCCTATCATGCATTTCATCAGTACCGTTTTGCCACTACCACTGCTACCAATGATAAGATTGGTTTTGCCGGTTTCCATTACTGCCGATACATCTTCCAATACTACCTTTTCGCCAAAGCTCTTACGTACGTTCTTAGCCTCAATCATATATCAAATGTAGGGGGTAAAATTCAAAAAATTGTTTTATAGAGTGAATAATCAGTGATGGAATATATTCGTTTGGACAGTGAAAAAATTATGCCATACCAGAGACAGGTATGGCATAATACATGTGGTTATTTGATGTATTAATCGATGTTAAACTTAAGTTGCTTGGTATATCCATTGCTATCTATAAGGTGTAGGATATGTATGCCTTTATTCAGCATAGAAACCTGTATATTCCTTCCAATATCCAGCTTGCCATAAAGCTCTTTTCTGCCGGTAACGTCATAAATAGCAAAACTGTACGCTTCACTTCCCGATACAAATAACTTATCGTGTGCTGGATTAGGGTATATGGAAATGCCATCCATTTCAGCGGTTGCTTTATTAACTGAAGTAGCTATTTTCAACGCAATGACATTGCTTGTTGCCTTGCCGGGCTGAGAGCATAAGTAGGTACTGGTTACCTCACAAGTAACAGAATCATTATTATTAAGGCTGGGAGAGCCCCAGGTGTTGCTAATAGCACCAATAACATCTTTACCATTTACCTTCCACTGATATTTTGGATTAGTGCCTGCATTGGTAACCGTAGCTGTAAATGTTACCTGCAGGCCAGGCCATAAGTTAGTATCCGGGCTGGCTGTAATGGCAACCGATGGCGCCAGATATGGCAATATGGTCATCGGTATGCTGATACTATTGATAGGTTCCGTACAGGCACTGCCTGCTGATGCCGTTAACTGGCAACTTACGATATCTCCGTCATCCAATACATTGGTCATAAATACAGTAGCTGTTTCGCCCGGTACTGCCGCGCCATTCACAAGCCACTGGAATTGAGGGGTGGGGCCTGCATTTACAGGTATGGCAACAAAGCGTGCGGTTGCGCCATCGCAGATACTATCATTAGGGCTTGGGTATATGTTTACCGAAGGGCCCGGCACAATGGAAACGTTGGTGGATGCACTCGACGAGGCACACCCATTTAATAAGGCTTGTACCTGGTATGTACCAGCCATTGCAGCGGTGGCACTATTAATAACCGGGTTTTGCAGAGTGCTGTTGAATCCGGCAGGTCCGGTCCAGCTATAACTTACGCCGGGTGTAGCAGATACAGCACCTAATGTAATGTTATTGCCTATACACAAAGGACTGTTGGCGGTAATAGAAGGGGTATTAGGTAAAGGATTAACTATAATACTTGCCGTATCTTTTGATGCACAGCCATTGAGTATGGCAGATACCACATAATCGCCACCGGCATTAGCTGCTATTGAAGGTATAGAGGGATTCTGTGCCGTAGAACTATAACCATTAGGGCCAATCCACCTGTACGTAACGCTGGCAGTAGAGCAGGCTGCCGATAGCGTGAGAGCACTTCCCTGGCATACAGGGCTGTTGCTTGAAGCTACTACTGCCCCTGGCCGGATATTGCCTATCAGAATATTTTTGCCGTTATTATTAGAAGTACGCGCGGGGTTATTTGAAATAATGCGGAGCCTGTAACCTGCACCAATAACTGTTGATGGTATAACACAGGGGATGGTTCCCGAGGTATCTGTAGTTTTAAAGCCAATAGTAACCGGTGTAGCGAAGCTGCCGCTGGCATCGGAAAGCTGTACGCTGAAAGTATTGCCACTTCTAAATTTGCTGCTCACCCGATAGTTAACATACAAACTATCACCGGCGCATAATGCTGTATCGTTGAAAGGTTGGTTGAGATATACGATGGTATCGTGTGCAAAGCTTAAACCATACAGAACGCCAGCTACGTCTAATCCGCCCTTTAAAACTTTTATTGAATCAATGGGATAACCTGGAGCAATATCAATTACGCCGAATCCATCTACAACATTGCTTACATTTGAAGTAAGATAACCATTCACTACTATAGGCAATGTAGCTGTTGGGAAAAAACATGGCGACGTACTAATCGTAGCCGCTGATAGATTATAAAAAGACTGATTGATATATACTTCAACAGTTTCTCCGCTATCGATAGCTTCTACTTGTAATCTGATTTTTTCTACAGGAGGATTAAAAGCATGTATATATGCACTTGTAGCCGTATAAAATGGAGCACCAGCTCCTATCCAATACGGACCGCCGCCGGTACAACTACTTGATCCGGAATTTGGTGAATTAAACTGGCTAACACGAACAGCAGTACCGCCGATTGTGGTAGTACCAAACAAGTGTGTAGCCTGGTAATAAGTTTGAGCAGAAAGTTGCGATTGTTGGATTATGCAGAATAATACCGGCAGTAAAAAGGTAAAAAAAGATTTCATAGCTGTTTTATCTGGTAGCTAATATAATAAACTATTAGATTAATTTCTATGGGTACATTTTTTAATAGTAAAGCCACCCGCAGGTGGCTTTACTTAACTTCAATTCAATAATTAGTGTTTTTATTTCTTATGTTTCCACCAGTCGCAATGGTGGCGTTTGTCGCGCAGGTTCTTCACAATCACCCAATAGATAGCTTTGTTGGTATCGTCTGATATTATCAGGCGGCCATCTGTAAGGGTAACGCTCATCAGCATTTGGGTGGTGATGCCATCCATCAGTGCCGATAGGTCGAGCTGGGTAGCAGCTGTAAAATCCATGTCGCTGGTTATAGTAACGTCTTTTACTTCGCTTTTCAGCTCTATGTTTTCGTCTATTATTAAGGTTACAGGCACATTCACTACGCCATTGTCAAACTGGCCGTCCAGTTGCAGTGCGGGCTCGCCGCCTTTTTTATCCAGTTTTATCTTTACTTCTATTTCTTTATAATCGCCATTAGGAATGGTAAAACCACCAAAATTTGTTGCAGTGGCAGCCATCAGGTCTACACGTGCATCGTTGGTAGATGTATATTCAAATTTGCTATTCTCTGTTTTGGCTTCAAATTTTACATATCGTGGATAGGCAAAGCCTGATGCCCATGTAAAATTGTTGGCAGTTGTTTTTTGCGTAGAACCATTAGGGTTGGTTACCGTAATAGTATAGTTGAGGTTACCATTGGTGTTTGCACCCCCTGTAGATGCATCCATACTGTTGTTTTTGCGGCACGATACCATGGCTACCGATGCTAAAAGTGCCGCTGCTAATAGTTTCTGCTTCATAATCAATACGTTTTTGAGTGAATGATTTTGTTTTGAGTAAACGAGCTCTATATGCTGCGCAACTATTATCAATATCGTACCAATATTGTTATAAACTTTTAACCAGCGAACTGGTGCAGGTGCCATTTGTCACGCCTTCACCGGGTTACATATATAAAACAAGCAGCCATCTTTTTTGATGGCTGCCTTTATACTTTGTTTACAGAATACTATCTATTCTCAGGTCTTCCCAATTTGCGGTATTGTTCCCTGTTTTGTTCTTCCTGCTCCTCTTCGCGTGCCTGCTCCTTGTCGTAGGCGCGTATGATGTGTTTTACCAGGCGGTGGCGCACCACATCGGCTTCGTCCAGTTGTATGTGGGCTATGCCTTCTATGCCTTGCAATATGCGCGATGCTTTTGCCAGGCCGGATTTCTGGTTCTTCGGCAGGTCTACCTGCGTCAGGTCGCCCGTAATGATGGCCTTGGCGCTGGCACCTATACGTGTCAGGAACATTTTCAGCTGAAGGTCGGTAGAGTTCTGGGCCTCATCCAGTATGATGAATGAATTATCGAGCGTGCGGCCGCGCATGTATGCCAGCGGCGCTATTTCTATTATACGGTTGGCCATATAGTAGTTCAGCTTATCGCTGGGTATCATATCGTCCAGCGCATCATACAATGGGCGCAGGTAAGGGTCGATCTTTTCCTTCAGGTCGCCGGGCAGGAAACCGAGGCTTTCGCCGGCCTCTACTGCGGGGCGGGTCAGGATTATTTTACGTACGGCCTTGTTTTTCAATGCACGTACGGCCAGTGCTACAGCGGTGTAGGTTTTACCCGTACCGGCAGGCCCTATGGCAAATATGATATCGTTTTTCTCTGATACCGATGCCATAAGCTTCTGGTTTTGGGTTTTGGCACGTATTACCTTTCCGTTGGGACCGAAAACAAGAATATCATTATTGTTCTCATTTTCCACAACTGTAGTTTCGTTGCCATCTTCCTCCCCAAGTATTTCTGAAAAATAATTCTCCGAAAGATGCCCGTTGCGCTCCAGGTATTTAATGAGCTGGCCTATACGGCCCCTTGCATTCGCTACTTCATCAGCCTGCCCGGATAGCTTTATTTGCGTACCGCGCGATAAGATTTTCAGCAGTGGAAACTTACGTTTCAGTATATCAAATTTGCTGTTGTTAACGCCAAAAAATTCGATGGGGTTAACTGTGTCGAGGTTGATGATAGCTTCTGTCAATGTGTCTTCTGTTTTAGCTTTACCTGAATCTAAATTACAGTATCCGCCATTTGCGGATGTTATCGAATTATCAAATCCGGTATTCGTTCGCCTTAAATTCTTCCACGCGTTTAGCAACCTCAGGATTACTAAGAGCGATGATACGCGCCGCCATTACAGCCGCGTTGCGGGCACCGGCCTTACCTACAGCCAGCGTACCTACCGGTAGGCCTGCTGGCATTTGCACGATGCTGTACAAGGCATCTATGCCACCTGACAAACCGCCATCCAGTGGTACACCCAATACAGGCAAAGATGTGTAGGCAGCACATACGCCGGGCAATGCTGCAGCCATACCTGCCGCTGCTATCACCACGCCGTAGCCATTATCTTTTGCTGTTACCATCAGCTCGCGCACCTTATCGGGGTTGCGGTGTGCCGATGCTACGATCATGTTGTTTTCGATGTTAAACCAATTCAGCCATTTTTGGCTTTCGCTCATTACGCTCTCGTCTGTAGCAGAGCCCATGATAATCAAAACTTTCATCTTAGTTTAATTATGAGTGTGTAAAAGTGAAAATATAAAATATCGTGCCGAGTCAACAGCTTTGTTATTAGTTATTTATCCCACAAATGTGTATATCTTTCTCAGAGTGTAGCAAGGTGTATAGATGAAAGTTAACTTTACCCTTCTTTACATTCACACTTCATGTACACATTAAAGGATAAAGTAGTAGCCATCACGGGGGCATCTTCGGGCATCGGGCTTGCACTTGCAGCTGAAGCCCTGAACCGTGGGGCAAAAATAGCGGTTTGTGCCCGCAATCTCGAAAAACTGCTGGCTTCTTTGCCACAAAATTCCAATAAAGGGAATACACTGGCGGTGGCAGCGGATGTTAGCAAAGAGGCGGACTGCAATAACTTCATACAAAGTGCCATAGCAAAATGGGGCAGGGTAGATGTGCTGATAAATAATGCAGGCATTAGTATGCGTGCTATGTTTGAAGACCTGGATATAACGGTGTTGCGCGAATTGATGGACATCAACTTCTGGGGGACGGTATATACTACCAAAGCTGCCGTTACTTCCATCAGGGAAAATAAAGGGGTAATAGTGGGTGTCTCATCTATTGCCGGGTTTCGCGGTTTGCCCGCCCGCACGGGGTATTCGGCATCGAAATTTGCTATGCAAGGTTTCCTGGAGGGGTTGCGTACAGAACTGTTGCATACCGGTGCCCATGTAATGTGGGTTTCTCCCGGTTTTACGGCCAGCAATATCCGTAATGTAGCCCGTAGTGCTGATGGCAGCCAGCAGGGTGAAACACCGCTGGATGAAGGCAAACTAATGAGTGCAGAGCGATGCGCAGTGATAATATTAAATGGCGTGGAAAAGCGAAAACGCACCATTATCATGACATTGCAAGGGAAGCTTACCGTGCTGATAAACAAGTTGTTACCGGGTTTGGCCGATAAGCTTGTTTTTAACCACTTTTTAATGGAGCCCAACTCGCCTTTAAAAAAATAAAGCTGTCTGTAATTAATGGTGTAATGTGTTTAATTACACGCCTGTGACGATTGGTTTTCGTAACTTTAAATAGCTTGATTTATTCATTACTAAATAATCACTTATGAAGTACCCTTTCATTCTACTGTCTGCGCTTTGCTTTTTCAGTCAATCGGCGCAAGCCCAATTTGTGCCCGGCCAGATATACCTGCAAGATCATTCTGTGAAGATATATGCCGGGCCTAAGGAAAAAAGCATGGCATGGTGCGGCGGTACCAACAACCCCCAGGTTTCCATGGCCGATCTGAACAAGGATGGCATTAAAGACCTGATCATCTATGATAAAGACCAGATGGGTAACAGCCCTAAGACCTTCATTAATGAAAGTACAGTACCCGGTAGTCCCAAGTATGTTTATCGTCCTGAATACGAAGCGAATTTCCCGCCTGTAAATGATTACCTGAAGATGGTAGATTATAATCGTGATGGCGTACCGGATATGGTGCATCGTGGCGGTTATGGTATTACCCCATATAAAGGTGTTTATAATGACAACAACCAGTTGACATTTGAAAGGATAAAATTCAGAAGAGACCCTGTGAATGGTGATATGGAAGGGTTGTGGTATTTCCTGAAAAATTCGGGTATGATCAATGCTTATGTATCGCCGGGTGATATACCCACGATGGGCGACCTGGATGGTGACCAGGATCTTGACTTCTTATCATATGATATAAACGGTGTTTTCATTGCGTTTTACAGAGGTTGCCAGGTAGAGGAAAGTAAAATAACAGATAGCATTCCAATATGCGTAAAAGATAATTGCTGGGGAAAGACTGCCCAGGGTTATGAAAGGGCACTACGGTTGGCTGTGAACTGCTCTTCATCAACATTTGGTACTACTTGTAAAGGTTGCGATGCGCCGGATGAAGGTAGCGGCAATAAAACTACACATAGTGGTAACACACTTTGCATGATAGACTATGATGGCGATGGAGATATGGACATACTGAATGGTAACGTATCATTCTCTGAACTACAGTTAACTATCAATGGTAAAAAAGATTTGAATTACCCGATTGATACCATCATACATCAGGATACCGTATGGAACTCTCATGATGGACATGAATTGCATATGACTACTTTCCCAATGGCATTTTGGGAAGACATAGATAATGATGGTGACCGGGATATTTTGGTGGCACCGTTTGCGGAAGGATCTGAAAACTATAGGTGTCTTGCTTATTTCAAAAATATAGGTAATGATGCCAGCCCCAACTTTCGTTACCAAATGGATTCATTGTTTATAGAAGATATGATAGATATTGGCACGGGTTCTTCTCCTTATTTCTATGATTATAATAAAGATGGAAAACCAGACCTGCTTATTGGTTCTGATGGCTACTACCAGACAGATGGCAGCCTGCGTACAAGGGTGACTTATTATGAGAATACCAGCACTACTAATAACCCGAGGTTCGACCTGCGAACTACTGACTTCCTTAACATGGATACTCTGAATATCCGCGGTGCAGCTATGGCGATAGGCGACCTGGATGGCGATGGCAAAGATGACCTAGTAATAGGCAAGAATGACGGCACACTGATGATTTATAAGAATAGTGCTACAACAGGTACTGCTACACCGGAATGGTATCAACCGGTAATTATGCGCGATGCAGGTTCGGCGATTATAGATGTAGGAGATTATGCAGCTCCTGTTATCTATGACATTAATAATGATGGTAAAAAAGACTTAATTATCGGCAGCCAAATAGGCAAGCTGTGGTATTATAAGAATATAGGTACCCTGCTGGGTGTAGCAAACCTGCAAAAAATAACAGATACGCTGGGAGGTGTTATTATAAAAGAGAAGAACCAGTTGTACACTTATGTAATGCCGTATATTGGTAAAATAGATGATAGTGGTAAAGATTACCTGTTAATAGGTAGCCGGAATGGTATACTGTATAAATATGATGGACTGGCAGGGGGCAAAACTACCGGCTACAAAAGGGTAGATTCATTTTATAGCAATATAAAAGTGCGCGAGCGCGCTGCGCCCGCAGTAGCGGATATAGATGGTAACGGTATGTATGATATGGTAATAGGGAATACCCTGGGTGGTGTAAACCTGTACAGGCAGTTCTTTAATGTAGGTGTAGATGACAGGTCGTTTACAAACGGTGATGTGAAAGTATATCCTAACCCTGCCAGCGATATGATAAATGTTTCATGGACTTCAAACATTGCCGCATCTGATGTGGAAGTGAGCATAGTGTCTATAACTGGGCAGAAGATATGGACGACTACCGCTAAACAAGGTACCAGCTCTGTACAGATAAACACTACAGGTATATCAAGCGGTGTGTACTACTGCATTGTACGCTCAGCAGGCAACCAGTCTGTAACACCGGTAAGCATAGTGAAATAAATAATATAAATAGAAACTAAGAACCCACAACAAAAAGAGTAGCCCCGGCATTTGCCGGGGCTACCTATTATCCAGATATTTTGAAGGGAAGAATGTTATTTCTTGCCTTTTGTTTCTGTGTTCTCTGCTTGTTTCAGGGCACGTGTCATTACTACAGATGCTACAGGAATACGTGGAGAGTTCATGATCTCCATGTTTTCAGCTTTCACATCTTCAACGCGTACGTTACCGTTCAGTTGCAGGTTTTCGATGTTTACCTCGATGTTTTCAGACAGGAATTTAGGGTAAGTGCGCACTTTCAGGCTCTTAACTTTTACTTCCAGGCGACCACCGGCTTTAACACCTTCTGGCTGACCTACAAATTTCAGTGGCAGGTTAGCAACAACCTTTTTGTCTTCCACCAGTTCCAGCAGGTCTACGTGGCTCAGTTCATCTGTCAGTACATCAAACTGCAGGTCTTTCAGGATGCAGTTGTAAGTTTTACCATCAACTGATACTTCAGCCAATTGGAAATCCGGAGTGTATACCAGCGGACGGAAACTTATGTTTGGTGCGCTGAAATGGATAGTTTCTTTACCGCCATAGATTACAGCAGGAACATCACCTTCAGAACGAACTTTGCGGGTAGCTTTTTTACCGTGTTCGCTTCTGCTTTTACCTTCGATTTTTACACTTTTCATTTTTAGTGTTTTGTTCTTTCAACACCGTGCGTATACCCGTCAAACATACGGACGTTGAAATGGTAGTTAAATAATTAAGGTGTCGGCATTTGTGCCGGACAGGTTTTTTTGTTTAAACAGTCGTTATAATGAATAAGCTGATTGGTAATCAACCTATTTCTTATTATGAATAAATAAAGAGCTGATAGACTTGTTCTCAAATGTATTACGGATGGCTACTGCAAAAAGTTCTGCCGTTGGTAATACTTTTATTTTAGAACATTCTCCTTTCAGCGGGATGGTATCGCACACAACCAGTTCTTCAAGCTCTGAATTCTGGATGTTTTCGTATGCTTTGCCACTTAGTACCGGGTGTGTACAGAAGGCGCGTACAGACAATGCACCACGCTCTTTCAGTATTGCAGCCGATTTGCTGAGGGTGCCGGCCGTATCGCAGATGTCATCTATCAATACTACGTGCCTGCCGCTTACATCGCCTATCACCGTCATAGCAGCTATCTCGTTGGCGCGTTTGCGTTGCTTATCACATATTACCATGTCCACCTCAAAATACTTGGCCACTTCGCGCACCCTGTTGGTACTACCCACGTCGGGGGACGCAAAGATAAGGTTTTCCATCTTGAGTTTTTCGATATATGGGATAAATATTGCCGATGCGTCTAGGTGGTCTACCGGTATATCAAAGAAACCTTGTATTTGAGGGGCGTGCAGATCCATAGTCATTACACGGTCTGCCCCGGCAGTAGTCAGCAGGTTAGCCACCAGTTTCGATGCGATAGAAACCCTTGGTTTATCCTTTCTATCCTGGCGGGCAAAGCCAAAGTAAGGGATAACTGCCGTGATATAACCTGCAGAAGCGCGGCGTGCAGCATCTATCATCATCAACAGTTCCATCAGGTTGTCTGACGGTGCAAATGTTGACTGGACAAGGAAAACATAATCGCCGCGAATAGACTCCTGGTATACAGGTTGAAATTCGCCATCGCTAAACTTCTGTATGGTAAGACTACCTAACTTTTTACCAAAAGATTTAGCTATCTGCTCGGCCAGGTAAGTAGAACCGGTGCCTGAGAATATCTTTACGGAAGGCTGCATGAAATTTTTTTGGGAATTGGAGTGCAAAAATAATGAAACCCATCGGTTATCAAAGCAGAAATATTAATGAACACATAAAATAAACTTTCAGATAATTTTGAAAATATGATAATGTTCAATGGTGAAGCGGCATGAGCTTATAGAATGAGGATGAAGCATTGATATAAGTATAACAAAACACAGGTGGTTTAATGCAGGCAGCACCTTACCTTTGGAGCCTAACAAAAAAACGACGTCTACATTTATGAAACGTAACGCTACTGCCGTATGGAACGGCTCAGGAAAAGAAGGAAATGGTACTTTGAGCACACAAAGCACTGTACTAAACAATGCACAATATTCTTACAAAACAAGGTTTGAAGATGGTGTGGGTACCAATCCTGAAGAACTGATGGCAGCAGCACATGCAGGCTGTTTCAGCATGAAGCTGGCATTTGTATTGGCCGGTGCAGGGTTCACTGCCGAAGAAATACATACAGACTGTGCTATAACACTGGATAACGGTGCCATCACTAAAAGTGAGCTGACGTTGAAAGCCAAAATTCCGGGTATTACTCCGGAACAATTTCAGGAATGCGCTGCAGATGCTAAGGCAAACTGCCCTGTTTCTAAAGCATACAATTGTGAAATAACACTGGATGCTTCATTGGTTTAAGCTAAATCCAAACAGATATTACAAAAAACCGTCACGACCGTGACGGTTTTTTTATATGGGAAGAACTATATATGCAATTGTAAAACAAGCGATAATAGTTTAAATAAAATAATTTAGAAAAAATGATGATATAAATCACTCGTAGCATCGGAAAACCATCCGATATTGCGCTCCAAATCCCCTCTTGAATCGTATATGTATTACCGTTCTTTCGCCAGCATGAACATTGCTATAATAGGTAATGGGCGCATTAATGAATCGTTGGCAATAGGCCTGGCAGCATCGGGCCACCACGTATGGGTAGGCAGCACTAAGGATGCTATGGACTACAATAATTTCCTCTACAACTTTTACGGTATCGAACATGTAAGCATAGAAGAAGCAGCCACTGCCTGCGATATCATCTTTATTGCTACAGAGGAAAGTGAAGTGAGGGAAATAGCTTACCGGATAGATGATGTAAAGCAGAAAGTAGTGATAGACTGCACCAGCTTTTATGAAACAACAGGACCAGCCAGTAATACACTAAGTGCTATAAAAGCCATTACAGGCTCGCAACGCATTGTAAAGTGTTATAGCTGTAATGGCTGTGAAACATTTTCCAGTCCGCTAGTAAGGAAGGATGCTATGGATATCTTCCTGGCGGGTGATGATGTGCGCAGCAAACAGATAGCAAAGGTGATGTTTGACAACCTTGGTTTTAACGAATGTTACGACTTTGGGGGAGAAGATATGGTGCCTAAGCTGGATGCAATGACAGCATCGTGGCACAACCTGGGCCTTGATAAAATACCAGGAACAGCTATACAACTGGCGCTTATCAGGAAATAATTACTCCCAACCATTTGCAAGCACATCGGCAATGTGCATCGTTTGTATCGGCAGGTTATTTTTGCTGATGTAACCCTGCATATGCATCATGCACGATACATCGGTCGTTATCATATACTGAGCGCCGGTTTCCAATGCACTTTGCACTTTGGTTTGTGCCATACCAAGTGATATAGGCTCATACTTTACTGCAAAGGTGCCACCGAAGCCACAGCAGGTTTCGCATTCCTTCATTTCTACCAGCTCCAGCCCTTTTACATTTTGTAATAGCCGGCGTGGCCCTGCTTTGATGCTGCATTCACGCAAGGCACCGCAGGCATCATGATAGGTAGCTTTACCAGGCAGGACAGCGCCTACGTCATCTATCTTTAGCACATCGGTAAGAAACTCTGTGAATTCGTACATGTTACTGCGCACCTTATTGCTTAGCAAGTGCTCGGCGCTGTTTTCCAGCATCTTGCTGTAATAGTTCCGCACAAAGCCTGTGCAGGAGCCGCTGGGGCCAACAATGTAACCATCCCCATCAAAATCGTGCAGGAATTTTTGTGCCACTGCCTTGGTTTCTTCCCAATAACCGGCATTGAAGGCCGGTTGTCCGCAACAGGTTTGTTTGTTATTATAGTTTACCTCGCAGCCCAGCTTTTCCAAAACCTTTACCATGTTCATACCCGTTTGCGGGTACAACTGGTCTACAAAACAGGGGATGAAAAGCTGAACTTTAGGCATTGCAAGAGGAAGATTTACGGCTAATATAATTAATTTGATGTGTGCTTTAAATTGCGACCGTTCTGTATCATTTTCAGGGCAGCAATGGCAGCTTCTTCGCCTTTGTGGCCATGTATGCCACCCAGCCTTTCCCAGGCTTGGGCCTCATTTTCCAATGTCAGTACCCCAAATATAACAGGTATAGGCAGTGTCAGGTTAAGTTGCGTAATGCCCTCTGTTACCGCTTTGCATACATAATCGAAATGCGGGGTACCGCCGCGTATCACTGTGCCGAATGCGATGATAGCTTCGGGTGCATAATCGCCTTTGTACGAGTTCTCCCATATTTGTTTACAAGCAAAAGGAATTTCAAAGGCACCAGGTACTTTTATGTGGTAGTAAATATTTGCGTTGAATTTTTCAAGTACTTTCTGCGCCCCGGCTAAAAGTTCATTAATAATAGGTTCGTTCCATTCTGTATATACTATCGCTACTCTCGAAAATGCAATGTTGTCGAGGCCTGATGTATCAAGCAGGGAAGTGCTATTGGATGGTTGTGCCATAAAAATAAAAATCCCCTTTTTGCCCATAAAGGTAAAAAGGGGAGGTTAAAAAGAGTTAGATATTAATCGTGTTCGCCAAGACGTCCCAGGTATTTTTCAATATCGCGGGCTTGCATGCTTTGCGGATACTCGTCTTTTACTTGCTGATAGTATTTTTTAGCAGCAGCCGTATTGTTGTTCAGCTCTTCTGCCAGGCCCAGGCGAAACAGGTATAATGGTGTCAGCATCATATCATCTTTGTTGGCTATGGCTTTCTCGTATGCGCTTATGGCTTTTTTAGTGTTGTTATTTTCCATATATGCATCGCCCAGTGCACCTGCAGCTGCATAAGTAACCAGTGAACCGCGGCCATCGAAATCTTCCAGGTGTTTAATGGCATTTTTAGCATCGCCCATGTTCAGGTAGCAAATACCTGCATAGTAGTGACAAAGGTTTGCAGTAGGCGTACCGTTGTATTTCTTCATTATTTTCAGGAAGCCCAGGTGCTGTCCATCGCCATTCAGCGCTTTGTTCAGGGAGTCTGCTTCAAAATAGCGCTGTGCAAAAGAGATGGCAGTAGCAGCTTTTGTATTGCGTGGTTCGCTATACAGTTTGGTATAAGCAAAGTAACCCACTACAGCAGCTAATACTACGGTAATGATGGTATTGATGCGCTTTTTGTTGTTTTCATACATGCCCATCACATTGTCAAGGGCCTTGGTATCCTCAATGGTAGTTTCTTTTGCTACGTTGGGGTTATTTCTTACTGTATTTGCCATTTAGGTATTTATAAATTTTACTATTTACTATGATCGGGGGCTTAAAATAAGCCGTTTCTTTTAAAGTTGCTCTTTTTCAGCAGATTTAATCTGTAATGTACGGATAGTTTTGGTCAACATATATATCCTTATACACTTCGCTGTCATCCGGCCATGGGCTTTCTTCGGCAAATTTTACTGATTCTTCTACCGTATTGCGTACTTTTTCGTTGATAGCTTCTATTTCCGCTTCAGTAGCCCATTTGTTATCCATAATGGTTTTAAGCACCTGGTTGATGGGGTCTTTTTCTTTATACTCTTCCACTTCTTCTTTAGAGCGATATTTTGCTGGGTCGCTCATGGAGTGGCCGCGGTAGCGGTATGTTTTTATTTCAAGGAAAGTAGGCCCGCCCTTTTCACGTGCGCGTTTCACAGCACGTTCCATAGCTTTGTGCACCTCTTCGCAACTCATGCCATCTACGCTATCGCCGGGCATATCGTATGCATCGGCCAGGCGGTAAATGTCAAGTGTTTTAGAAGTACGCTCTACTGACGTACCCATAGCATAGTGGTTGTTTTCGCACACGAAAACAACCGGCAGGTTCCACAGCATAGCCATATTAAAAGTTTCGTGCAGCAAGCCCTGGCGTGCAGCACCATCACCAAAGTAACAAACCGTTACGCGGTCGTTGCCCAGGTATTGGTCGGCAAAAGCAATGCCTGCGCCCAAACCTATCTGGCCGCCAACAATACCGTGGCCGCCAAAAAAGCGTTTTTCTTTAGAAAAGAAGTGCATACTACCGCCTTTACCCTTTGTGCAACCTGTAGCCTTACCATATAGCTCGGCCATACACTCATTAGGGTTCATGCCTTTAGCAATAGCCAGACCGTGGTCGCGATACGCAGTTATCAGGTTGTCATCATCGCGGATGGCAGTCATGGTACCGGCAGCAACGGCTTCCTGGCCTATGTATAGGTGGCAAAAGCCACGTATTTTCTGCATGCCGTATAGCTGGCCGGTCTTTTCTTCAAAGCGACGCAGCAACAGCATTATTTCGTACCAGTATAGATATGTTTCTTTTCCGAATGGAGTCTGCACTGTTTTTCTAAATTTGTGCGAATTTATAAAAACTTTCGTTCCTTTCCCTGCTTGGCTACAATTAAGAAAATAACATTACTGCAATTTCGCAATTATGCATCCGGCTCCTTCAGTTTCCCGGCCGCAGTTACCTGTATTACAGGGCTGAATGGCAGCGGAAAGACCAACCTGCTGGATGCGGTATATTACCTGTGCTATACTAAAAGTTATTTCAGTGCTTACCAGCAGAATTGCGTGCAGAAAGGTACCGATGGGTTCAGGGTTGAAGGGGTTTTTGAGCAAAAGGAGCGGACAGAAACCATTAGCTGCAAGTGGAAACAGGGGAAAAAGGAAATATTTGCTGATGGGGTGGAATATGAGCGCCCTACCGACCATATAGGCAAATACGCCGCTGTGATGATAGCCCCGGATGATATGGAGCTGATAAACGATGGCAGTGAGCAGCGCCGTAAATGGGTAGATAGCATATTGGGGCAAACAGACAAGGAATACCTGGAGCGCCTGATGCGCTACCAGCGTGTACTGATGCAGCGCAATGCATGGCTGAAACTGCATGCCAACGTAGCAGCCCCTAACTATATGGAACTGGAGTATTATAACCAGCAACTGGCTGCTGACGGCACTTATATACATGAATGCCGTAAACGCTTCCTGACGGGCTTCCTGCCGGTGTTGAATGATTTTTATGCACGCCTCTCCGGTAGTAAAGAAGGAATAGATGTGAGTTATGAAAGTGATTTGCTAAAAAAAACGCTGAATGTGCTGCTGGATGAAAGCCTGCAGCACGATATGCGCTTGCAGCGCACTTTAAGAGGTATTCATAAAGATGATTTGTTATTTGTTTTGCAGGATGCACCCATAAAAAATTACGGTTCACAAGGGCAGAAGAAGAGCTTTCTTTTTGCCTTAAAACTGGCACAATACCGCTATTTGTCACAGCAATTGGGGCATTTGCCAATACTGTTGCTGGATGATGTTTTTGAAAAGCTGGACCAAAGCCGTATGGAAGCCTTGTTGAAGCTAATACGAACAGCCGACTTCGGGCAGGTAATATTGACCGATACCCATGCTCAGCGCGTAAAGGATGCCTTTGGCAGCGGGGTAGAGGTAAGTATGATCCACTTGTAGATGATATGCGATTTATTTAGTTGTGATATTTTGTTTTAATAGCGAAATAAGCACACCATATAGCTTTTAGTTTATTTTACTATTAACCCTTCAGAAACTTATGCGCATTCACTACCTTTGGAAGCGCAAAAAAAGGATAACCTTTTCCAAAGAGTATTATTTAAACCTGAAATAATTTTATGGGCTACGTTAAAGACCGCTTCAAAGAGATAGCTGATGCACAGCAGGCAGAGATAAAAAAACTGGTGGCACAACATGGTGACATGGTGCTGGATAAAGTAACCGTTGCACAGGCATACCAGGGTATGCGCGGTATACCGGGTTTAATTACCGAAACATCTTTGCTGGACTCTAACGAAGGGATACGCTTTCGTGGTTTCTCCATACCTGAACTAAGGGAAAAACTGCCGCATGCAGAAGGTGGTAGCGAACCGCTGCCGGAAGGCTTGTTTTACCTGATGCTGACAGGCGATGTACCTACGCAGGAAGATGTGGAACATGTATCTGCAGTATGGGCCCGCCGCTCTCACGTGCCCAATCACGTATTTGCTACTATTGAGGCACTGCCTGCATCTACGCACCCTATGACACAGTTTTGCATAGCGGTACTGGCACTGCAAACAGAATCAAGGTTTGCCAAAGCATACGAAGAAGGTATCAGTAAAAAAGAATATTGGGACTATGTGTACGAAGATACCATGACCCTGATAGCACGCCTGCCTCGCATTGCTGCATATATCTATCGCCGCAAATACAAAAACGGTGAACACATACAGCCGGATGGCATGCTCGACTGGAGCGCCAACTTCGCACACATGCTGGGCTTTGATGATGATGGTTTTAAAGAACTGATGCGCTTGTATCTTACCATCCACTCAGACCATGAGGGTGGTAATGTATCGGCACATGCTACACACCTGGTAGGTTCTGCATTGAGCGACCCTTATCTGTCTTTTGCAGCCGGTATGACCGGCCTGGCTGGTCCGTTGCATGGCCTGGCCAACCAGGAAGTTATCCGCTGGATAGAAGAACTGCAGGAAAACCTGGGTACGCAAGAGCCAAGCAAAGACCAGATAGCACAATACATAAAAGATACACTGGCTGCTGGTAAAGTAGTACCGGGTTATGGCCACGCAGTACTGCGTAAAACAGACCCACGCTTTACAGCACAGATGGAATTTGCCAAGAAGCATTGCCCTGAAGACCCGACTGTAAAGACAGTATGGAATGTGTATGAAGTAGCACCTCCGATATTAGAAAATACAGGTAAAATCAAAAATCCGTGGCCTAACGTAGATGCGCATTCAGGTGCACTGCTGAAGCACTACGGTTTAATAGAGGAAGATTTCTACACGGTACTGTTCGGTGTGAGCCGCGCACTGGGTGTATTGGCCAGCCTGTGCTGGGATAGGGCACTGGGCTTCCCTATCGAACGTCCTAAATCAATGACCACAGAATGGATAAAGAAATTTGTAGCTAAAGGCGAACAAGTAGCTTAATCTGTAATCTATAATACTGAAAGCATGCACTGTAAATGTGCATGCTTTTGTTTTGGCGCTTAGGCAGAGAGATACCAAGGCAATGTTGCCAACAAAAGCTATCTTTGCGCCTCTGCAAACAACTAATTCAAACCACAAATAATTAATCTGAAATGAATAAAGGTCCTGTTTCTCAGTTTATTCAACATCATTACCGCCACTTCAACGCTGCTGCGCTGGTAGATGCGGCTAAAGGCTATGAGACGCATTTGCTGGAAGGTGGCAAAATGCTGGTATCATTGGCAGGTGCTATGAGTACTGCCGAATTAGGCATATCGCTGGCTGAAATGATACGCCAGGATAAAATCGCTATCATCAGCTGTACGGGTGCCAACCTGGAAGAAGATATTATGAACCTGGTAGCGCATACACACTACAAACGCGTACCAAACTATCGCGACCTGAGCCCGCAGGATGAATGGGAACTGCTGGAAGGTGGTTTCAACCGTGTTACTGATACATGTATACCTGAAGAAGAAGCTTTCCGCCGTATTCAGCGGCACATACATAAAATATGGGAAGATGCAGAAGAAAAGGGTGAGCGGTACTTTCCACATGAGTACATGTACAAACTGCTGCTGAGTGAGGTAATGAAACCTGATTATGAAATAGACCCTAAGCATAGCTGGATGATAGCGGCGGCAGAAAAGAACCTGCCTATCGTTGTGCCGGGATGGGAGGATAGCACCATGGGTAACATCTTTGCTTCTTACTGCATTAAGGGCGAGTTGAAAGCCAGCACCATGAAGAGCGGTATAGAATATATGGTGTGGCTGGCTGACTGGTACCGTCAGAATAGCGGTGGCAAGGGTGTTGGTTTCTTCCAGATAGGTGGTGGTATAGCGGGTGATTTCCCGATATGCGTAGTACCTATGATGTACCAGGACCTGGAATGGCATGATGTTCCTTTCTGGAGCTATTTCTGCCAGATAAGCGATAGTACTACATCATATGGCTCATACAGTGGGGCTGTGCCTAATGAGAAAATTACATGGGGTAAGCTGGATATCAATACGCCGAAATACATTGTAGAAAGCGATGCTACTATTGTAGCACCGCTGATATTTGCCTACCTGTTGGGTTGGTAATTCCAATCTGCTTTTACTATATGCAAAGAGGTTCCGCATTATGCAGAACCTCTTATTTTTCAGCCGAAAGTTTTAACTACTTGGGCTGAACTTTCGTTTTATCCGGTGCTACTACGGGCATATTACTTTTCATTGTATCTGCCTTTTGTATGGGCATCTTATATTTAGCCGTATCGCGTGGCAGTTCTTTTACAAATGGTGTTCTCTTTGTGCTGTCTTGCGTGGTGCGGCCAGTTTGTGCGAAGACCGCAAGGCTTGCAAGTATTAGTGTTAATATGCCAATTATCTGCTTCATACATCGTTGTTGTCATAATCGATAAAAGACTATGCCAGCCGCTGCAGATAATGTTAAAGGAAGTGTAATTACGATTACGGTTTCTGTGGAAGCTTGAATGCAAGGTGCTTATGCAAGGCGCTGTTCTAGCTTTTTATTTTACTTAACAGGTGTTCCATACCTGCTAATTCTGCCGCTGTGGCTACAGCGGTAATACTTACCCCAAGTACGCCATGCATATTCACGTTTTGCCCTGTAAGCAGCAGGTTGGGTATGCGAGTGCGGGTAGCAATGGTCGTTTCATTCGGGCGATTTACATCTTTAAGAATACCGTATAATGAACCTTTCGGTGTTGCTGTATAATCCCTGTAAGTCAGTGGGGTAGCACTGCTTTGTGCTACTATATTACCTTTCAGTTCTGGCAGGCGTTGATATAAGATGTTTAGCAGTTTTTCCTCTCTGCTCCTTTTAAAAACTTCATATGCTTCACCACGCTCATGTTCTTCGCCTGTGCGGTTTGTAGTATGTACCCAGGGCCGCACTTCGTCATAATGCATATAGCTCAATACGGATAGACTTTCTGCATACCCCGGGTTTTGCTCATCTTCTGTAAAAAAGGCAGCATAATTGGCGGGCCAATCAGCAGGTTTGTAATCTGTAGCCGCCCATACATCATCGCTTGCATGCCAGTAAATATTGTGATGGCGCATGGGAACCGTTCCCGCTTTCAGTACCAGGTTCAGCATAAACGTGGATATAGTTTGCTGCAATCCTTTTATACGCTTGCGATAGGCAGGGCGTATCAGGCTGCTGTCTATCATATCCAGCAGCACCGCAGGTGATACATTGGCTATAAAGTGCTTGCCATACACCCGCTCACCATCAGCTGTTTCTGCATATTGTATACTGCCATGTTCTTCTGCTAGTTTCTTTACTTCGGTATTGCGATGAACAACGCCTCCATGCTGTTGCAATACCTGCCACAGGTATTTAGATATCTGTGAACTACCCGGCAGCACTTTATGCGAACTATGGATGTAGCTTTCTGTAACCAGCGCATGCAGGTAGAATGGGGTAGTGTCGCGAACACCTGCATACAGCAGGTTGTTGCCAGCTAATACATTTTGCAGTTTTACATTAGATGTAATGGAACGTAATTTTTCCGTAAGGTTCCAACTGCTAACGGTAGCTTTTTCATCAGCACTACCCAGCCGCAGCCGGTATAGTGGAAAATGGTCGCCGACAGTAGTGATGTTTTTTACATAATCCTGTAATGCTTGCCGCTCACTGGGAAAGTAGAGAAGCAGTTGCTCTATGAAGTTGTCAAGCCCCTGTGCGTGGGGGTACAGCGTATCATCGTTGCCAAAGGCTATTTTGTCAAATACGTTGGCATCATATGGTTTCAAAGAAAGCTTATCCATGATGCCCGCATACCGAAAGAGTGTATGTAAGGTATGTCCTTCTCCCAGCCCGCCTATATAGTGTACACAACTATCCAGCACTTTTTTGTGCATGGAAAAGGTTTGCAGGCAGCCACCTATCTGCTTGTCACGTTCCAGCACACATACCTGCATACCTTCTTTAGCCAGCAGTACGGCGGTCATTAACCCTCCAAGCCCGCCGCCTACGATAACGACATCATATTTGTTACCGGAAAGCAATGTGCAGTTATAGCTTATGCATTGGCAAACATCATTTCACGTATGTCTTCCATGATACGCTTGGCTATATTGTTCGATGTTGTTTCACTGGTGCTTTCAGCGTAGATGCGTATAATGGGTTCTGTATTGGAGGTACGCAGGTGTACCCAGTCATTATCAAAATCTATGCGCAGGCCGTCTTCCGTATTTATAGGGTTGTTCTTATACTTTTTCTTTATCTGTTCAAATATCTTTTTCACGTTCACATTTTCGTTCAGCTCTATTTTATTCTTAGATATAAAATAATCGGGGTAAGTACCGCGTAATGTTTTGATACTCTTTCCGAATTTGGCCAGGTGTGTCAGGAACAGTGCAATGCCTATCAGCGCATCGCGGCCATAATGCAGTTCCGGTACAATAACACCGCCATTGCCCTCGCCGCCTATTACAGCCTCTACTTCCTTCATTTTCTTAACCACGTTCACCTCGCCTACGGCACTTGGGAAATATTGGCCACCATGCTTCTCCGTTACATCTTTCAGTGCACGCGTAGATGACAGGTTAGAAACCGTATTGCCTTTTTTATGAGAAAGCACATAGTCGGCAATAGCTACCAGTGTATATTCTTCTCCAAACAGGCTACCATCGTTACATACAAAGCACAGGCGGTCTACATCCGGGTCTACAGCTATGCCCATGCTGGCGTTTTTCTTTTCCACTTCGTGGCATAATTCCCGCAGGTTTTCCGGTAGTGGCTCTGGGTTGTGTGCAAAACGGCCGGTTACTTCTTCATTGATAACCGTAATCTTGTTCACGCCAAGTGCCTTCAGCAACTGCGGCACTGCGATAGCCCCTGTTGAGTTTACCGGGTCTACGATGATACTGAAATTCTTATCGCTGATAGCTTTTACATCTACCAGCGGATGTGCCAGTATCGTGTCTATGTGTTTTTGTATATAAGTATCGTCTGTTGTCAGTGTACCTAGCTTAGCAATCTCGGCATAGCTGTGCTCGTTATTGTCTGCATAATCCAGTATCCACTGGCCGTCTTCTGCACTCAGGAACTCCCCGGCTTCATTCAGCAGTTTCAGGGCATTCCATTCTTTAGGGTTGTGGCTGGCCGTGAGTATAATGCCACCGGCAGCATTTTCCATCTTTACTGCCATTTCTACAGTTGGTGTAGTACTAAGGCCCAGGTCTATCACTTCAAAACCACAGCCCTGCAGGGTAGATGCCACCAGGTTGCGAACCATTTCTCCTGATATGCGACCATCCCTGCCGATGATTATCTTATTTCCTGCATTCTTATTAGCTATCCAGGCGCCGTATGCAGTAGTGAATTTCACTACATCTATAGGTGTAAGACCCGTACCCGGTTTGCCACCGATAGTACCCCTGATGCCCGAAATAGATTTAATTAATGACATATATAGCTTCCGTTATTTTTCCAGTGCTAAGATAAACCATTCCTGCTGTTATTGCCTTTAAGCAGGTTGCTATTTGATATGTATTAATTTATCATCGCCCGATCCCCCTCGAAATCCCCCTGTTTTTTTAACACATATTAGCATAAAATTCCCGCTAGCATTAGCTTTTCAGCACTATTTTCTTTTCTTTTGCTCTTCAAATAATCACATATAATTTATGAAGCCCTTTTCTCATTACATCTCGCGCAAGATATTAGCTGTGCTGATATTGATGGGTGGGTATGGTAGTACTGCTATAGCTCAAGACCTGAAAGCAGCTATCCCCACAGATTCAAAAGTTGTAAAAGGTAAGTTTGCCAATGGCCTTACTTATTACATCCGTCCAAACGCTAAGCCGGAAAAGAAAGTGGAACTCCGACTGGTGATCAATGCAGGTTCTATACTGGAAGATAACGACCAGCAGGGCCTTGCTCACTTTATGGAGCACATGAACTTCAACGGTAGTAAAAACTTCCCTAAGAACGAGTTGGTTAGCTACCTGCAATCTATAGGTGTAGAGTTTGGCGCCGACCTGAATGCTTATACAAGCTTCGATGAAACGGTATATATACTGCCGGTGCCAACCGACAAAGCAGGTAACCTGGATAAAGGTTTCCAGATAATAGAAGACTGGGCACATAATGCACTGCTTACTAATAAAGATATTGACGACGAACGTGCTGTAGTACTGGAGGAAAGCCGATTAGGTAAAGGTGCTGAAATGCGCATGCTGGATAAATACCTGCCTAAACTGATGATGGGTTCTCAATATGCCAGCCGCCTGCCTATAGGTAAGGATGATATCCTGAAAAACTTTAAATACGAAACCATCCGCCGTTTTTATAGCGATTGGTATCGTCCGGACTTAATGGCTGTGGCCATAGTAGGTGATATAGACGAGGCCACGGCTATGAAATACTTGAAGAAGCACTTCGAGGGTATGAAAAATCCTGCTAAAGAGCGTGAGCGTAAAGCGTTTGAAGTTCCTGCCCGTAAGGCTGCAGAAGCTATGGTGCTTACTGATAAAGAAGCTACCAGCTACCAATTGCAGCTTATTTTCCCTTCTGTGAAAAAACTGGATGAGAAAACAGTAGGCGACTACAGGGAAAATATTGAAAGGCAACTGGTGACGCAAATGCTGAACCGCCGCATGAGCGACCTGGCACGTAGTAGCAATCCTCCGTTCCCTTATGCTTACGTAGGCTTTGATGGTTGGGCACGCGATTATGAAAACTTCAGTGCAGCCACATCTTTTGGTGCCGATGGGCCGGAGAAAGCCCTGAACGCACTAACGGCCGAACTGCTGCGTGCCAAACAATATGGCTTTACAAACAGCGAACTGGAACTGGCTAAAAAAGGTGTTATGAGCTTTATAGAAAAAGCTTATAACGAAAGGAACACCACAGAAAGTGGCAACATCGTTGGCGAATACGTTCGCAACTTCCTTGAAAATGAGCCTATACCAGGTATAGAAGCTGAATATGAGTATTACAAACAAATGGTGCCGGGGATTACACTTGAAGAAATGAATGCCAACATCAAAGCATGGATGAGCAATATGAATTTCTTCTCGCTCATCACAGGGCCAGAGCAAGGTGCTATCAAGTTGCCTACAGATGCCGAACTGCTGGCAATGACACAGAAAGGCTTTAGCCAGGAAGTGAAGGCTATGGAAGAAAAGAAAGTAGCTTCCAGCCTGCTGGATAAAAAGCCAACACCTGGTAAAGTAGTTTCTAAAGCAGATAACAAAGACTTTGGTGTAACTACACTGACACTGAGCAATGGCATCAAAGTGACTATTAAACCTACCGATTTTAAAAGCGATGAGATCATCGTAAAAGGTTTGAAAAAAGGTGGTTTGAGCAACTATGGTGTAGCGGATAAATATAGTGCTAAGTATGCAGGTGCGGTAGTTGGTTCTATGGGCTTTGGTAGCTTCAACCCTACAGACCTGGAAAAGGTTATTGCAGGTAAGAGTATTAAAGCGGGTGCCGGTTTGGGTGAAAACGCAATCAACGTATCAGGTACCAGCACGGTGAAAGATTTTGAAACAATGCTGCAATTGATGTACCTGAAGCTGATGCAACCGCGTAAAGACGATGCATTATTTAAAGCTTTCAAAGACAAGCAAAAAATGCAGTTGCAATTCCTGTCTGCTAACCCTCAGTATTCATTCATTGATACACTGGTAAGCGCGTTATATAACAAAAATCCATTAGCAGATGAACCAATCCCTAAACCTGCACATTTCGAAGCCATTAACCTGGACAGGTCTCTGGAGATTTACAAGAACGAAGTAAGCAATGCCGATGGTTATGAGTTTTTCATAGTTGGTAATGTAAAAGTTGATGAGATAACGCCGCTGGTAGAAACTTACTTAGGTAGTTTACCATCAACTGGTAAAACACCAAAGGTTACTGATAATGGTGTTCGTCCTATAAATGGTGCTACTACCCTCAGGTATAAAAAAGGTAAAGAAAAGCAAAGCCTTATCATTGCTTCTTTTTATGGCGAAAGGCCGTACAGCGAAAAGCTGGAAATGAAAGCTGATGCACTTACCGAAATTCTGAACATCAAGGTAATAGAAGAACTGCGCGAGAAAATGGGTGGTACTTACAGTGGTGGTTTTGGTGCACAATTCGAGAAAGATCCATACAACAATTATTCTATTCAATACCAATTGCCTTGCGGACCGGAAAATGTAGATAAACTGATAAAAGCTACCAAAGAGGTGATAGCAGAAATCAAGAAAAACGGTCCGGACCCTAAGGACCTGGAGAAAGTAAAAGCGACATGGCATGAGCAACATCGCGAAGAAGTGAAAGACAATAACTACTGGTCTATTGTACTTCCTGAATCACTTTTCTGGAACAGGTATAACGAATATGTGCTGCAACATGATAAAATGATCGATCAACTGACGGTTAACGATGTCAAAGAAGTGGCTAATGACCTGATGGATGGCAAGAATGAATTTTGGGCTATTCTGTATCCTGAATCATAATTATCAAAATAAGCTAATGATAAAGCCCCGGAAAACCGGGGCTTTTCTTTTTGTATACTAACCCAAAAATTATCTGAATAACAGTTATTATGCTTCGGCAGGTTGCAGCGCCTCGCGTATGCGGGCTTCAATTTCTGCAGTTACTTCCGGATTGTCGAACAGGAACTGTTTCACCGCATCGCGGCCCTGGCCTATTTTACCATCCTTGTAGCTAAACCAGCTACCGCTTTTTTGCAGTATACCCAGTTCTACGCCCATATCTATTATCTCACCAACTTTGCTGATACCTTCACCAAAAATAATATCAAACTCTACCTGGCGGAATGGAGGGGCTACTTTATTCTTTACCACCTTCACACGTGTACGGTTACCACTGGCTACATCTCCATCCTTTATCTGGCTTACACGGCGAATGTCTAAACGTACAGAAGCATAGAACTTCAGTGCATTACCACCGGTAGTTGTTTCAGGATTTCCGAACATAACACCTATCTTCTCGCGCAGCTGGTTGATGAAGATACAGCAGCAGCCCGTGCGGTTAATGGTAGCTGTCAGTTTCCGCAGTGCCTGGCTCATCAGCCTTGCCTGCAGGCCCATTTTGCTATCACCCATTTCACCTTCCAGTTCGCCCTTAGGTACCAGTGCCGCTACAGAGTCTATCACCACTACATCTATAGCGCCCGATGATATCAGCCTGTCAGCTATTTCAAGCGCCTGCTCACCGTAGTCCGGTTGAGAGATGATAAGATTATCTACATCTACACCCAGTTTGCGTGCATAAGAAGCATCAAAAGCATGCTCTGCATCTATAATAGCGCAAATGCCGCCTTTCTTTTGTGCTTCTGCTATCGTGTGTATAGCTATGGTAGTTTTACCTGAAGATTCAGGGCCATATATCTCAATGATACGCCCGCGTGGGAAACCACCAACGCCGAGAGCTACGTCCAGCCCAAGGCTACCGGTGCTTATCACATCTATC
>JANLJF010000080.1 GCA_029255605.1 Azovibrio restrictus | reverse complement strand
CCTCATTGAGGGGCTCTTTATTTATAGCAACTATTTTACTTTTTATTGTACTCTTTCAGTGCTGCTTCCAGGCAATCCATAGCGCCATTGATGTCTTCTTTATTCAACACATATGCCAGGCGCACTTCCTGCTTTCCTTTGCCCGGTGTAGCATAGAAGCCCGCAGCAGGCGCCATCATTACCGTAGCGCCATTGTGCGAGAAAGACTCCAGCAACCATTGGCAGAATTTTTCGCTGTCATCCACAGGCAGTTCGGCCATAGCATAGAAAGCACCACCGGGCATCGGGCATTTTACACCTTCCATAGCTTGCAGGCGGCTCACCAACAAGTCGCGGCGTCCGTTGTATTCTGCATGCACCTCGCTGAAGTAATCAGCAGGCAGGTCTACCGCTGCTTCACCCAATATTTGGGCAAAAGATGGCGGGCTCAGCCTTGCCTGTGCAAATTTCATAGCTGCATCCAGCACCTGCTGGTTGTGCGTAACGAATGCACCAATACGGCCACCGCAAGCACTATACCTTTTAGAAATAGTATCCATCAGTATAGCATGCTGCTCCAGCCCTTCTAATGAAAGTGCAGAGATATGTTTTTTCCCATCGTAGCAAAACTCGCGGTAAGCTTCATCGCTAAACAGGAACAAGTCGTGTTTCAGGCATATTTCTTTCAGCACCTCCAGCTCTTCGCGGCTATACAAGTAGCCCGTAGGGTTGTTGGGGTTGCATATCATAATTGCTTTGGTACGCGTAGTGATCGCTTTTTCAAAAGCCTCTATCGGCGGTAGTGAAAAACCATCGTCTATACCAGATGGTATAGGCACTATCTTGATACCGGCGCTGGTAGAAAAGCCATTATAGTTGGCATAGAATGGTTCAGGGATGATGATCTCATCGCCCGGGTCCAGGCAGCTCATTATGCCAAAGAGGATGGCTTCAGAACCACCGGTGGTAACGATTATCTGGTTGTGGTTTACGTTTACGCCATTGCGCGCGTAGTATTCCACCAGTTTTTTACGATAGCTTTCAAAACCTGCACTATGGCTATACTCCAATACCTTCATATCGGTATGGCGAACGGCATCCAGTATAGCTTTAGGTGTTTCTATATCGGGCTGGCCAATGTTAAGATGATAAACCTTTGTACCCTTCTTTTTCGCAGTTTCTGCATAAGGTACCAATTTCCGTATGGGGGAAGGCGGCATTTGCGCCCCGCGATGTGATATTACCGGCATGGCGCAAAATTAAGCGAATGCACCATTGTTTCAACAACCTGTAAAAGAAATAGCCGCCATAAGGCGGCCATTCTATATTCGTCATGTTTCGTCCGATATTAATTTCCCGGTTCTTTGGCAGCTACCACCACACCTTTTATCTGCAAGTCGTAACGCTCATTGCCATTTGGCACTTTGGCATTAGACTTTACATAAATATGTTTGTTGAATGGTGCTACGTGGCCCTTTGTTGTATAACGCACCACTATTTTACCTGCTTTACCTGGCAAAATGGGTTGTTTGGGCCATTCGGGAGTAGTACAGCCGCAGTCGGCTTTTGCATCTACTATTATCAGTGGTTCTTTACCCACGTTTGTAAACTCAAAAGCATGTTCTGCCACCGGACCTTCCTTCAAAGTACCGAAATCGTGAACATCTCCGTTCTTGAACTTAAACTCTGCACCCTGTGCATAAGCACCTGCAGTGGCACAAAGCGTAAGAAACAATGCTGCAACTATCTTCTTCATCTTCCGGTTATTTTTCAGCTAAAAGCTATTCTTAGTTTGTTTTTACCATTGATTTGTTGGCAGGCACTGAATTTTCAGGTGCTTTGTCAACTGTACCTTTGATCGTCAGTACTTTAGTACCGGCGTTAGATACCACAGTAATGGCTTTTGTAAACGGACCTACACGGCCTTGAGTGCTATACACCGCTTTGATGCTACCGGTTTTACCAGGCAGTACCGGTTCTTTAGAATAAGAAGGTGTAGTGCAACCGCATGAAGCCGTTACATTAGAAATTATGATGGGTTCTTTACCCGTATTCTTAAATTTGAATTCGTGTTCAGCACTCGGACCTTCAGGCAGGTTGCCAAATTCGTGCACATCGCCTGTGAAAGACATGTTTTCAGTAGTCAGTGTTGTAGATGTCTTAGCCTGAGGAGCGGCTGCCGGAGCAGGTGCTGCGGCTGTAGTAGTAGTGCCATGGTTGTGACCTGCATGCGAATCTTGCGCCATAGCAAAGCCTGTAGCCATAAACACCATACCTAAAGAAAGTAAAACCTTTTTCATTTTTTCTGGACTTTTAAATGAGTAAAACAAATTTAATACCTAAGACAGTTACAATACCCCTAAAGGGTTGTTAATCCCCTGTTAACTATGGTGTATTTTTGGGTCTTACCACAAAAATAGCTATTAAGCTTCAATAAAACACCCGTTTTTACTACAGTATATGGAACAAGACATTAAGAACGCATTAAATATAATGAACAGCGGGGGCACTATCCTTTACCCTACCGATACGGTATGGGGTATAGGCTGCGATGCACTGAACGAAGCTGCGGTGGATAAAGTTTTTGCTGTAAAGCAGCGCCCGAGAGAAAAAAGCATGATTGTGCTGCTGGCAGATGCCAGAGATATTCTGCAATATGTAGCTGCGCCGCCGCCAGATATTATAGATATGGTGGAAAATTTTGAGAAGCCTACAACCGTGATATATGAAGGGGCTATAGGCCTGGCAGATAATGTGATAAACGAAGATGGAAGCGTAGCGATACGCGTAACGACCGATCCTTTTTGCAAAGCCCTGATAAAACGACTACAGAAACCCATTGTATCCACATCTGCCAACATCAGCGGCGCCCCTACGCCGGCCACATTCAGCCAGGTGTCTGAAGCCATAAAAACCGGTGTAGATTATATAGTGCAACACCGCAGGGGTGATGAAACCATAAAGCCACCATCGCGATTGGTGAAAATGGATGATGAAGGCAACATGACCGTTTTACGTCCGTGATATCTCTTTTAGTTGTTTTAGCTTTGCGCCCGTATGGATATTACCTGCACGCCCGAAGAACAGTATTTGTTTGACCTGATAGGAGCTACTGCACAAGAGATGCAGATGGATAGCTACCTGATAGGCGGCTTTGTGCGCGATAAAATAATAGGCCGCCGCACGAAGGATGCAGATATCGTGTGCCTTGGCGATGGCATAGAGCTGGCCCATGCAGTGGCCAAAAAACTACCTCATCGTCCAAGTGTCAATTTCTTTAAAAACTTTGGTACCGCACAGTTTAAATGGCATGGCTTTGAAGTAGAATTTGTTGGGGCGCGCAAAGAATCATACAGGCAACACTCCCGCAAGCCGGAAGTAACACCCGGCACTCTAAGCGATGACCAGCTACGACGCGATTTTACCATCAATGCTATGGCCATCAGCCTGAATAAAACAGACTATGGCACACTGGTGGACCCATTCAACGGCATGCAGGATATTAAGGACAAACTGATACGCACACCGCTGGACCCGGATATCACCTTCTCTGACGACCCTCTAAGGATGATGCGTTGCATACGCTTTGCCAACCAGCTGGGCTTTACTATAGTACCTGAAACATTTGAAGCTATCTATCGCAACCGCGAACGTATCAAAATAGTATCGGCTGAGCGTATCAGCGATGAGCTGAATAAAATCATGATGACCGACACACCATCGGTTGGGTTCGACCTGCTGTTTCGCAGCGGTTTGCTAAAAGAATTCTTTCACCAGCTAACCGACCTGGTGGGTGTGGAGTATGTAGATAACAAAGGGCATAAAGACAACTTCTACCATACCCTGCAGGTGGTAGATAATGTAGCGTACCGCAGCGACAATCTATGGTTGCGCTGGGCTGCATTGCTACACGATATAGGCAAGACACCTACCAAGCGCTTTGAAAAAGGGCATGGATGGACATTTCACGGCCACGATGCTGTTGGTGAGAAAATGACGCATAAAATATTTCGCCAGCTAAAGCTACCGCAGAATGAGAAGATGAAATACGTGGCCAAACTGGTAGCCCTGCACTTACGCCCCATCAGCCTTACTAAAGAAGACATAACAGACTCTGCCATGCGCAGGCTGCTGTTTGATGCCGGTGAAGACCTGGAAGACCTGATGCTGCTATGCGAAAGCGACATAACATCGAAAAACAAACAGAAAGTAAAACGCTACCTGGAAAACTTTGAGCTGGTAAAGAAACGGCTGAAAGAAGTAGAAGAAGCAGATAAAATGCGCAACTGGCAACCACCCATTACAGGTGAAGAGATCATGCAGCTATTTAACCTGCCACCATCGCGCGAGGTAGGTATTTTAAAAACAGCAGTAAGAGAGGCGATACTGGATGGCATAATACCTAATGAATATGATGCAGCACATGCCTTTATTATAGAAAAGGCAGCAGAAATGGGCATTAAAAAATAACTGCTATTTTGAAAACTATATAAAAAAAACTGCCGCTACACGAGCGGCAGTTTTGCTATCTATTTGTCTTAGAAACTCAACTATTAATAGTCAGTACTGTTAGGATCCCAGTTAGCCCAACCTTTAGTCCAGTCAGTACCAGTGATAGCACCCCAACCTTTAGTTGCAGCTTCTGAACCAGCTTCAGGAGTAAAATCAGGAGCAGTCAGTTTGAAAGGATTTTTCAGTTTCGCATCTGCAGCAGCAGCCAGTTTCACACAACCATCAGCTATAGCTTTAGTTTCGATTTCAGCAGCTGTCATTGAAGCGCCTGAACCAGCGTTGAAAGTATTAGCCAGTGCGTGAACCATGTTGTTTTTGAACTCTGAAGTACCGTTTTTGTAAGCATCAGTCGTTTCTTTAGATTCCATAGAGAAACCACCTTTCTGGAAACCGATGATGATAGACTTAGTCATAGAGAACTGAACGGCACGGCGCCAGCGGTTACCGAAGTTGTGGTTAGCTTGTGTATTAGATGCACCGTTAGGACCTACCAGTGTCAGGTTAGTAAGCACCGGACGCGTGAATGGAGTAGCAGAAGTACCAGTACCATCATTATCAGCTTCGATACCATTAGCAGCATCACCGGGGTCAGCTACTTGTGGGTTCCTTAAAACAATACCGTTCTGGATACCACCTGTAAAACCATAGTCGAAATCGAAATCGTCATCAGAGTTAGAGAAAGAGATCAGGTTTTTACAAACTACAGTACCACCGAAGAATTCAAAACCATCATCGTTACCGTAAGAAACCATTACGTTTTCGATCGTTGTACCGCTACCTACACCACCGCAAGTAAGGCCATTGATTTCAGAACCCGGAGCTGATGCGATACCGGCGAACTCGATACGAACATATTTCAGAGAACCAGAGTTATCAGCAGCGTTCTGACCACCGTAAGTACGGTTAACACCACCTTCGATAGTTGGAGGTGTAGCACGGTTTGTAGGGGCATTACCCAGCAGGATGATACCACCCCAATCACCCGGACGACGTTGTCCTTTAGGCAGACCTGAAGTGAAAACGATAGGGCTGGCGGAAGTACCTTCAGCCATTATTTTACCGCCCGGTTCTACGATGATAGCACCTTTATCTACTACATCGCTCTTTACGATAGTACCTGCAGGTATTGTAAGTGTAGCACCAGATTTTACATATACATAACCTTTCAGTGTCCAAGGCTTGTCATTGCTCAGAGATTTGTTAGCCGTTACATCACCGCTCAGTATGTGGTCGTTAGTAGTACCACCACCATTGTTGTTATTATTGTTTTTGTTATCATCTTTTCCACAAGATGCAAGGATTGCTAAGCTACCAGCGAATAGAAATGGTAAAAGTTTTGGGAACCTCATGTTGTTTTTAATTTTCAGCAAAAGTATCAGGCGTATGTTACGGCTATATTAAGCACCGATTAACTGAATGTTAAGAATAAAGGCCGGGGCATTTGCCCCGGCCTGTGTTATAATAGTTTAGGTATTGTTTTATTTGCTCAAACGATAGTTGAAGCCCAATGTGAACGTAGTGCCCAGTTTATACTGCTGGAATATACGGTCATTACCATTGCCTAACTTGCTATCGCCTGCTTTGTAAGCATCTTTGGTATCAGTATTCCAGTAGAAAGTAGTAGGCTGGTTGAGCAGGTCGCCGATAGTCAGTTTCACTTCTCCCCTGTTCTTCAATACCTGCTTGCTTATTTGCAAGTCTATAATGTCCCTGCCGTTTTCCCATGTGGTAGGGATACCGGCATTACCTACTGCATATATCCTGTGGCCTATCCTGTTGTACATAGCACTGAATGCAAGACCTGCTTTAGGTGCATTATATAATGCTGATAGGTTGACAAGATAAGGAGACTGACCTTGCAGTGGCCTTTCTGCTTTAGTACCAATGGTGTTACTGCTACCTATAATGTTTGCAGCATCTACACGAGAATAGATATATGATACATTACCACCTAATACCAGGTTTTTCAACCATTCTGCATCACCAATGAATGATAGGTTTTTGCGTACTTCAAATTCAAGACCTGCTACATATGCAGACTTGGCATTCTGATAAGTAAAGATCAACAGATCCAAATTTGACTGATCATCCAGTTTTGCCTCTATCGGGTTGCTAAAGTTTTTGTAGAACACACCGGCAGTGATGGCTTCACCAGCGCTTGGGTAATATTCATACCTCAAATCTATGTTTGTGATATTACCACGTACCAGGTTGGTATCTCCTTTCAGTGTCCATACATTTTCAAAGTCTATAAACTGGAACGGTGCAATTTCCCTGAATTCAGGGCGATTAACAGTGCGGGAAGCAGACAGGCGGAATTTTGTTTTCTCTGTCATATTATAAGACAGATTGAAAGAAGGCAGTACATCGGTGAATACATCTTCTTTATCCAGTTTGGTGCCTGAACGCAATGTCGCTTTCAGATTCTGCGTGTAAGACTCAACCCTCACACCCCATGTCAGCCTGAACTTTTCAGCAATGCTGTTATCCAGCATTACAAAACCTGCATTCAGCAACCCGCTTGCTTTATAAGCATCTTCGTTACTGGTGATCTCGTTAAGGCCAAAACCGCCTGAGACACCAATATTAGATGGATCAAATATTGTATTAACCGGTTGATGTGCTATTGTAGAAGACAACACGCTTACAGGCTCATATTGAAATACCCTTGCCGAAAAATCGCGGTCTTTATATTGGCCTAAGTAACCAAACTTAATACTGTGTTTCTGACCCCACATTGCAAAAGGTACATTGATATTGAAGTTACCACCGTAAGAGTTATCCTTTTGCTTGCTGAAGAACCTGCGGCTGTTACGGTCAACAATTTCATACGGCAGGCTTTCATCAGCTATTGGCTCATCGTTATTATCAAAAGTAGCGGCACGCGCATAGAATGCTGTACGCAGATCTTTCTGGCTTGCCTGCAGGTTTGAATAACTCAGGTTCCAATATGCTTTGATATTGCGTTTGCCGATAGCATGATCCCCTTCCAACTGTGCATTATATACCTGGCGTTCAGATGGTACAGAAGAGTATGTTTTAAACTGCTGGTTGTTACTTGTAGTATAGCCTTCCCTTTGATAGTACGTGTTATCGTACATTTTATTGAACAGGTTTTTAAATCCTATCTTGGTTTTACCTGTTACATAAGAAAAGTTGGCAAGACCGGCCAGATTTGAAGAAAACCTGTTTTGCTGCTCTACACTATATGTGTGTACGCGAGATTCTTCATATTTACCACGGATGAATTCCGGTATAATAGTTTGTGTGTTACGGAAAGAAAGGCCAAGGACGGTACCGAATTTATCGCCATTCTTCATGTGTTTAGATATGCCGCCGGATAGCTGCACGGCCAGGTTTGGAATTGCCGTACCTTTCACTTCTTTATAATCGTTAGGCAAATCTTTAACTGCATTGAAGGCAGCTTCAGGATTTGTTGCCTTTATGGTATTATAAGAGGTCCTGTCCTCACCAAATGATGTTGGCAGTTCATTCCTTTTACCGGGGAAACCCAGGTAATCAGTGCTCCCCCTTTCATTATGTATATAATCTTTGAAAGTGCTTTGTGTATTATAACCACCAGACAAGCCAATGTTGAAGAAATCCCTTTCAGGAATATCTTTTGTAAGTACCGTAACAACACCGCCTGCAAAATCGCCGGGAAGGTCTGCAGAAGCTGTTTTGTTGATGATGATATTATCTATCAGGTTAGAAGGTATCACATCAAAAGAAAATGCTTTTTTATCAGGCTCCGTACTTGGCATCAGGGCATTATTTACCATTGCCATATTGTACCTGTCGCTCAAACCACGAATAACTACATATTTACCATCTTTGATACTGGCGCCGCTCACGCGTTTCAGTACTTCCCCAGTATTTTTATCCGGTGTGCGTTGAATCACATCGGCAGAGATACCACTTGATACAGAAATACTGTTTTTCTGCATCATGTACAGTGCGTTGATAGATTCTTTTTTCAGTGAAGCAGTTACTACTACTTCTTTCAGGGTCTTTTTATCATCTTCAGCAATTACAGCGTTCAGTTCTGTCACTTGTCCTTCCTTCACCACTACATCGCTGACGTTCTTTTGCTGGTAGCCTATGTATTTTATTTCCACTACATAATCTCCATTCGCCACATCCAGTATAAACCTGCCATCCACATCAGTAGCCGTACCAAGGCCTGTACCCTGCACCATAACAGTAGCACCGATGATAGGGTCGCCGGTCTTTTCATCAGTCACTTTACCGCTGATTTTACCACCGGCCAAAGCTTGCACTGAAAGTAATAACAATACAAAAAACATTGAAATAATGCGCATACATTGAGCTATTTGCGCGCAAAATTCCAATTTGAATGTTATCAGCGTTTTAACGCAATATTACGCGAACGTAACCCTTATGTTAAGCGAACATTAATTCTGAAAAATTGAGCGCATTACTGTTGTTTTTTAGTTATCATTTTATTAAGCGCTCGGAGCAGTATCATTAAGGATAAATTACTTTTGCAAACATGAACATCCGCAGCCTTTTTCTGCAGCACGTAGCGCAAACCTCCCCGGCACCTTTGGCTATACATATCAATAAAGCACAGGGCAATTACCTGTATGATACTGACGGCCAGGCATATATAGACCTGATAGGCGGCATCAGTGTATGCAACGTAGGGCATTGCCACCCTGCAGTCGTGGCAGCTATTAAGGAACAGGCAGAAGCGTACCTGCACGTGATGGTATATGGAGAACTGGTACAAAGCCCGCAGGTGCAATATGCCCGGTTACTCACCCAACACTTGCCGCAAAATCTAGATACCGTATATTTTACTAATTCGGGAGCAGAGGCGGTTGAAGGTGCTATAAAACTGGCACGCCGCATTACGGGCCGCCCTGAAATGATAGCCTGCAATAACAGTTACCATGGTTCTACATTGGGTGCGCTCAGCATTATAGGAGATGAATACTGGCGCAATGCTTATCGCCCTTTATTGCCGGGGGTGTGGCACCATGATTATAACAGCGACGCATTGATAGAAGCTATCAATGACCGGACAGCCTGTGTTATTATGGAAACCGTGCAGGCAGAGGCAGGTATAAAAGAACCTGCCGTAAACTGGCTGCACAGACTGCGGGAAAAATGTACAGAAACGGGCACCCTGCTGATATTCGACGAGATACAGTGCGGCTTTGGCAGAACAGGTAAGCTATGGGGCTTTGAACATTACGCTGTAATCCCCGATATACTATTATTGGGCAAAGCCCTTGGTGGCGGTATGCCGCTAGGTGCTTTTGTATCATCGCACCAAAATATGCAGGTGTTTACGCATAATCCTGTACTGGGGCATATTACTACATTTGGGGGGCATCCTGTATCATGTGCCGCGGGTATGGCTGCATTCCATGCCCTGCTGGATGAAAATATGGTAGCAGAAGTATATGAAAAGGAACAGCTATTCTTAACCCTGCTGAAGCACCCTAAGATAAAGGCTGTAAGAAGTAAGGGCCTGTTAATGGCTATTGAACTGGAAAGCAGCGAGCAAGTAATAACAGCATTGCAGGCATGCCTGCGTCAGGGTGTGTTTTCCGATTGGTTCTTATTTGCACCTCAGTGCATACGTATAGCACCGCCGCTAACCATAACCAATGACGAAATAAAAAAAGCGTCGGAAGTGATACTAAACTGTTTATAAAATAAAGGCGGCAATATTGCCGCCTTTATCAAAATTTATAGTGCATGCGCTTAGCGCAGCGTAATTTCGTATGTTTTAGTACCCACTTTAACAGTAGCCTTATTTTCGCAGGCACCGCCGCCATAGTCCAATATCCTGGCGATACCACCCTGCGGTGTTATTTGCACAACGCCTTGTTTTATCCAGCTACAGTTGCCGGCTATAATAAGTGCCTCCGTTATTTTCACATCATAATCCGTACCATCCGGGCGTGTCAATACGCCTGAACCACGTATTGAATATACATCATCAGATACGTTGTTTGTATAATCACCTTCAACCCATGTCCTTACGCGGTTGGCAGACTTAGATATGGTTGTACGATCTGTTTCGTTGTACAAAGAGCCATTTACACTTACATTGAAATACATCAGCCCCTGGGCATTGCGGCCCATATTAGTCACCTGCTTGGTACCCGATACTTTCCAATCATTCACATAATAATCAGAGAATGAAATATTATGAACATGGCCGGCCTCGCGGTAGGTACCGGTATAGGCAACCAATATCTTACCCCTGCGGTAGCGTCCGTCCTTGCACAGGCAATTGGCCGGACCGAAATCAATCGTAATCACTTTATTGGCTGCATCTTTAGTAACCGAAGCACAACCACTGCCTAAGGGGCTTTCATCCCCCTTCAGCGCAACGGCGCCGAATATTTCCGCCTCATTTGCAAAGTTTTCCGCCTCATCGAAGGCCTGGTCTATGCGGGCATCTTCATTACCATAATTGATATCTTCCTGCTGTGTTGCAGGCACCGGATTGTCATCATCATTATTCTTGTTGCAGGCTGCAATGGTTAAAGAAAAGGCTACTGCAGCCAAAGCAGTGTAAGTGAATAATTTTTTACTCATAGTTTATGATTTTAGAATAAGACGGGGCTTACTCCCTCTAGTTTAATGTAATGCTAATGAAAAATATCAAAATATTATAGCATTACCAGCTACGGTAGTAAAAATGGAGGCAAATAATAGCTACATTTGCGCAAATTTTAATTTATCCTATGCAAATAACCATCATTGGTACCGGATATGTAGGTCTTGTTTCAGGTACTTGTTTTGCTGAAACCGGCAACAACGTAGTATGTATCGATATTAATGAAGAAAAGGTTGAACAACTGAAAAATGGCAAATCGCCTATTTACGAACCCGGCCTTGACACCTTACTGGAACGAAACATTAAAGAAAAACGTATAGAATTTACTACTTCCCTGAAAGAAGGCATCAAAAATGCACAGATCATTTTCCTGGCATTGCCTACCCCTCCGGGAGAAGACGGCGCTGCTGATCTGCGTTATGTACTGGGCGTAGCGGCAGACCTGAGCCATATAATAGATAAATACACCGTTATCGTCAACAAAAGCACGGTACCGGTAGGCACTGCTGAGAAAGTAGCTGCCGTGTTGGCACAAAACCTGGACCGCAGCTTATTTGATGTGGTATCGAACCCTGAGTTTCTGCGCGAGGGTGTAGCAGTAGAAGATTTCCTGAAACCCGACCGCGTGGTAATAGGTACCAGCTCTGAAAGGGCCCAGAAACTGATGGAAGAATTGTATCAGCCATATGTGCGCCAGGGCAACCCGATATACTTTATGGACGAGCGTTCATCTGAAATGACCAAATATGCTGCCAACTCTTACCTGGCTATGCGTATATCTTTCATGAATGAAATGGCCAACCTTTGTGAGAAAGCAGGTGCCAACGTAGATATGGTGCGTATGGGTATGGGTAGCGATAATCGTATAGGCAAACGCTTCCTGTTTCCCGGTGTAGGTTATGGTGGTAGCTGTTTTCCTAAAGACGTGCAAGCACTGGCACAAACTGCCCGTGAGCTGGATTACGACTTTCAACTGGTGAACACTGTAATGAATGTGAATGACAGGCAGAAAACACGCCTGGGCAAAAAAATAAAAGAATGCTTTGGCAATGACCTGAGTGGACGAAAATTTGCTATTTGGGGCCTGGCTTTCAAACCTGAAACAGATGATATCCGTGAAGCACCGGCACTGGAACTGATAAACGAGCTGCTGGATGCAGGCGCTGCAGTTACAGCCTTCGACCCGGAAGCGATGCCGAATGTAAAACGCATTTATAATGACGCCATTGCTTTTGCAGAAAGCCAATATGATGCGTTGAACGATGCTGATGCCCTGATTATTGTAACAGAATGGAGCGAATTCCGTAACCCCAATTTTGAAAAGATTGGTGAGCTGCTGAAACACCCGATGATATTTGATGGCCGCAACGTATTCTCGCTTGAAAAGATGGAAGAATTAGGCTTCTATTATGAAAGCATTGGCCGCAAAGCGGTGCATGAACAACTGCGTAACAAAATAGAAGTGCCCATGGGTGCTATTGTACGCGAACGAGGCAATCTTGATTAATACACCAATACATTATACGCATTAATGAGCAATAAAAAACGCATACTCATAACAGGTGCTGCCGGTTTTCTGGGTTCACACCTTTGCGACAGGTTTTTGAAAGAGGGATATACGGTAGTAGGTATGGACAACCTACTGACGGGTAATATCAAAAACATAGAACACCTGTTCCCTGTAAAGGAATTTGAATTTTACCATCACGATGTGACCAAGTTTGTACACGTACCCGGTAAAATAGATTACATACTGCATTTTGCATCTCCTGCCAGCCCTATCGACTACTTGAAAATGCCGATACAAACGCTGAAGGTAGGTGCGATGGGTACGCACAACCTGCTGGGCCTTGCCAAAGCAAAAGGCGCACGTATACTGGTAGCTTCTACATCAGAAGTATATGGCGACCCGCTAGTGCATCCGCAAACAGAAGAATACTGGGGTAACGTGAACCCGATAGGTCCACGTGGTGTGTATGATGAAGCGAAGCGTTACATGGAAAGCATTACGATGGCATACCACAACTTTCACGGGCTGGAAACGCGCATTATTCGTATATTCAATACCTATGGCCCACGTATGCGCCTGGATGATGGCCGTGCGTTGCCTACATTTATGAGCCAGGCATTGCGTGGTGAAGATGTAACGGTATATGGCGATGGCTCGCAAACACGTTCTTTCTGCTATTGCGATGACCTGGTAGAAGGTATCTACCGCTTATTGCTTTCCGACTATCATATGCCTGTGAACATAGGCAACCCGGTAGAAATAAGCCTGCTGCAATTTGCAGAAGAGGTGATAGCGCTGACCGGTTCTAAATCGAAAATAGTATTTGAGCCGCTGCCGCAAGATGACCCGAAACAGCGCCAGCCAAATATTACCAAGGCAAAAGAAATACTGGGGTGGCAACCAACCATCGACCGCCAGGAAGGTTTGAAAAGAACACTGGAGTATTTCAAAAAGCATATTTAATATAAAAGCTCTCGTAAGAGGGCTTTTTCAATTTTTATAGCTTAGCGCAACTGTTACTTCACCAGAGTGCTTTCCAGTTGTAACACAATGGTTTCATTTACCTTCAGATTGTATGCTGCGGTGTATAGACGCACCAGTGCCTGCACATAACTATTTTCGGCTTCGCGCGTTTCCAAGGTAGTGGCTATACCTACCCGGAAACGAGCCTTTTGGATGTCCATATTCTCTTTGGCAAAGTTTATATTCTCCTGTTCCAACTTGTAGGCAGCTACAGCCATTTCATAGTTTCTCCAAGCGGTGCGGTACTGACGGCCTATTTCTGTATTCTGCCTGTCGTATACCAACTGCTCGCGCATAGCTTGCAGGCCGGCAATTTTAGCCTGCCTGCGTATATTGCCGCCCTGGAATATTGGCACACTGATAGCTGCCGAACCTTGTGGCCCATAGCTCCGGTTGAACAATGCAAAACCCGACTGGCTGCGCGTACGCGTATAGTTATATGCACCATTTACTGTCAATGTGGGCAAGTGGTAGGTACGTGCAATTTTAGCATCTAATTCATAGGCTTCCACGCTGCGACGGGCCGCTTCCAGCGATGGGTTCATTTGCTCCAGCCTTTGCTTATCAGAAGGCTCGAGGTCCATATCGCTATGCAGTGTATCCTCCAATATATATGTCTTGTCCGGGTCCTCACCCATCAGCGCATTCAGGGATGCAAAGGATGCATTGAGTGAAGCCAGTTGATTCAGTGAATCGGCCCTGCGGCTGTTATAGTCTACACGCGCCTGCAGGTAATCTATTTTAGCGGAAGCACCGGTTTCATATTTCACCTGTGATAGCAACATGCGTACTTGTGCCAACACCAATCCGGTATCAATAGCTACACCTTGTTGTTTTTGCCATACGGATGCAGCATACGCCTGTATTACTTGTGATACAGTTGCCTGCACCTGTTCTTTCAGCCGGGCTTCGCCCAAACGCTCTAATACATTCAGTTGCTTTTTTACGATGAACATTCTGCCACCGTCAAACAAAGTCCAGTTGAGTGTAACAGCACCATTGATGCCAAATGATGCGGCATTGGGCACTTCCTGCACCCGACCATCGGCAAACTCAATACGGGTGTTTGATGTTCCGGTTGTAATCCCACCATTGGCATTGATATTAGGCGAGAAGCCTGCATTGCCCAGCGTGTTATTTACTGCTGCCTGCCTGGCTTCATTCTTCACTATGCGTATATCATAGTTATATTCCAACGCTTTGGCAATAGCATCTTCAAGGGTCAGTATTTCCTGTGTTTTACCGGTAAAGGGTAATACCAGCATGCAGGTTATGATATAAACGATACGTTTCGTCATGTTACTTAGTCATTCAGTTTTTCGATAGCAGTGGGTACTTCCACTTTCCTGCGCGACAGGAAAGTATATATAACAGGTACTATAAACAAGGATAGTATCAGTGAGAACAACACACCACCTACTATCACGATACCCAATGGTATGCGGCTGGTAGACGCTGCACCTAAAGAAAGCGCCAGCGGCAGGGCACCGAATATCATAGCGAGGCTGGTCATAAGGATAGGGCGCAAACGCATAGACGCAGCATTGATAGCCGCTTCGACTTTAGAAGTGCCCCTGTCGCGTATATGGTTGGCATACTCTACTATCAGGATACCATTCTTTGTTACCAGGCCTATCAACATGATCATACCTATCTGCGAGAAGATGTTAATTGTTTGTCCAAATAACCATAATGATAGCACCGCACCTGCTATGGCCAGCGGTACCGTCAGCATGATGATGAGCGGATCGACAAAGCTTTCGAATTGTGCGGCCAGTATCAGGTATATCAGCACCAATGCCAGCAGGAAGGCGAACAGCGTATTCGATGAGCTTTCTACATAGTCTTTAGATGCACCTCCTAAAGATGTCGTGAAGCTTTCGTCCACCACTTTCTCCTTCTCCAGTTTATCAAATATCCTTTGCATTTCCGCAATACCATCGCCAATGGTTTTGCCAGGCGCAAGGCCAGCCGATACTGTGGCTGACTTATACCTGTTGTAGTGATATATCTGAGACGGGCTGGTTGTTTCCTCTATTGTTACCAGGTTATCTATAGATATAGGCTGGCCTTCGCTATTATTCACATACAACGTCTTCAGGTCTACAGGCGCCTCCCTGTCTTTACGGAATACCTGTCCTAATACCTGGTACTGTTTACCATTCTTGGTGAAATATCCCAGCCTTCGGTTACTTAACGCTAACTGCAACGTTTGCGATACGTCCTGTACCGACACACCCAGTTGAGATGCCTTTGCACGATCGATAGAAACAGTCAGTTCCGGTTTATTGAATTTCAGGTCTATATCCGCACCCTGGAACACAGGGTTCTGATTTACCTCATCCATAAAACGCGGCATGGCCTTTGCCAGCTTATCAAAGTTGATATTCTGTATCACAAATACTACCGGGTAGGCACTACCGCCACGCTGCACAGATATAGTTTGCTCCTGAATCGCGAAAGCACGACCGAAATTATGCTTCTGTAAGTTGCGGTTTACAGCTTGTACTATTTCATCCTGGCTGCGGCTTCGTTCGTTAGGCTCTTTCAGGCGTACATTCAGGAAGCCGGTATTTACAGCACCAGAACCTGTAAAACCGGGTGCCGTTACTGAAAGTATCACTTCTTTTTCAGGAACAGAATCCAATATAGATCCAACCAGTTGATCCATATAAGCATCCATAGCATCGTAAGAGGTTCCTTCCGGTGCTGATACCTGCGCACGGAAGCGAGCGCGATCTTCAAGTGGTGCCAATTCGCTTTGTAGACCACTACCGATAAAGTATATCAATGCAAAAGAAACTACGACGCCTGTAATAGCTATCCATTTTTTGCGCATGATCCACACCAGCGCACGTTTATATGCATTCTCCATTCCCTGGAAGAATGGTTCTGATTTAACGTAGAATTTAGATGGTTTGTGCTCCTTACGTGTCATCAATACATTGAGCACCGGGGTGAGCGACAGTGACACAAACGCAGATATCAATACCGCACCTGCTACCACGATACCAAATTCCCGAAATAGCCTACCTGTGAAACCCTGTAAGAACACGATAGGCAGGAACACAACAGCCAGTGTTATGGACGTTGAGATAACTGCAAAGTAAATTTCTTCGCTACCCTCCTTGGCGGCACGGTGCTTTTCCATGCCGGCCTCCAGCTTTTTAAAGATGTTTTCCGTCACAACGATACCATCATCCACCACAAGGCCGGTAGCCAGTACGATGGCCAGCAACGTAAGGATATTGACGGTGAAGCCCATGATATACATGATAAAGAACGCACCTATCAGGCTCACCGGTATGTCTATCAGCGGGCGGAAGGCAATGAGCCAATCGCGGAAGAAGAGATAGATAATAAGGATAACCAATGTAAAAGAGATAAGCAACGTTTCCTCTACCTCGCTTATCGACTTTTTGATATAAGCCGTGGTATCCATCGCAATGTTGACTTTAAAATCTGCGGGGATATCTTTTTTGAGCGCCTCGTAGCGTTTATAAAACTCATCGGCTATAGCTACATAGTTGGAACCCGGTTGTGGCGTAAGTGCAAGTGCAATCATCGGGATACCGCTTTCCTTCAATACGCTTTCTTCATTCTCCGGCCCCAGTACTGCCTCACCCACCTCGCGCAGGTGTATATCGGTGCCGTTTACATTCTTTATAATAAGGTTATTGAAATCTTCTTCTGAAAACAGGCGACCGAAAGTGCGTACCGAAAGCTCTGTGTTAGAACCCGATAATTTACCGGAAGGAAGCTCTACATTCTGTTTACTCAATGCCAGTTCTATATCCTGAAAAGTGATATTATAACCTGCCATCCGGAGCGGGTCCAGCCAAAGGCGCATGGCATAGCGCTTCTCTCCCCAAATCCTGATACTACTTACACCGGGAATGGTTTGCAGTCTTTCTACCAACACGTTCTCGGCATATTCGGTCAACTCCAATTGGTTCTTTGTATCGCTCTGCACGGTCATGGAGATGATAGGCTGCGAGTTGGCATCCGCTTTCGATACTACAGGCGGCGCATCGATATCCTGCGGCAGGTTTCGCACAGCTTGCGATACCTTATCGCGCACATCATTGGCAGCAGCCTCCAGGTCTATACCCAGGTCGAACTCTACAGTGATGTTGCTATTACCCTGTGCACTGGTAGAAGAAATGGTTTTGATACCGGCGATACCATTGATAGATTTTTCCAGTGGCTCCGTTATCTGCGATTCTACGATATCCGGGTTGGCGCCTGCATAAGATGTTCTTACATTGATAATCGGCGGATCTATAGATGGATAGTCGCGGACACCGAGAAAATTAAACCCGATGACCCCAAAAACAATGATAATTATATTGAGCACGATGGCCATTACTGGCCGCCGTAGAGAGAGCGAAGGTAGACTCATGCAGATAGTTTCTTAAAAAACAATCAAATATACAGACTTAGACCCTTGATACTATCGAAGGTTTAAGGCTAATGCAGCCGAATGCTGATGTTTCTTTTACATAAAATTTATTCCAACAATATCTGCATCCATCATTTATTGATTGTAAGTGTATAATGAAGATGTAAAATTGAGATAAACCACTTTCGCCTATATGCCCATTTTAATTAATTATGAAGCGGCCCGGTGTTTTTGGGCTTTCGGATATGGCTATTAACTTTGGGGACTGATTAACCAACATAAAAACAATTATTTCTTATGGCACATACACTTCCTGCATTGAATTATGCTTTTGAAGCATTGGAACCACACATTGATGCACAAACGATGCAAATACACCATGGCAAGCACCACCAGGCTTATGTAGATAACCTGAATAAAGCCATAGCCGGCACAGATGCCGAAACAAAAACACTGGAAGAACTGATGGCAAACATATCTGCATACCCTGTTGCTGTGCGCAACAATGGTGGTGGACACTACAACCATACACTTTTCTGGAGCATCCTGGGCCCTAACACAGGTGGCGCACCTACCGGTGACCTGGCTACTGCCATTAATGAAAACTTCGGCTCATTTGACGCACTGAAAGAAAAAATGAATACGGCAGGTGCTACCCGCTTCGGTAGCGGCTGGGCATGGCTGCTGGTAAAAGATGGCAAACTGGAAGTTTCCTCTACCCCTAATCAGGATAATCCACTGATGGATGTGGCTGAAGTAAAAGGCACACCTATATTGGGCATAGATGTATGGGAACATGCGTACTACCTGAAATATCAAAACAAACGCCCGGACTACCTGGCTGCTATCTGGAATGTGATAAACTGGGATGAAGTAAGCAAACGATATAAAGCTGCTTTGTAAGAGTGAAATTAAACACTCATTAAAATAAGAGAAAAGCCACGCTATATGCGTGGCTTTTTTATGTAAGGCAGCAATAATAACAACATAGCTTCGTTGTAGTGATTGTAAAACCCCTGATATTTATGCGATTAATTATGACAGCAGCACTAGCGGTAGCCCTATCTGCTACTGCCACTGCACAAGAAACCAGTAATGAACCTGCCCCTGTAAACCGTAAAAGTGAAATAGGCCTGATGGGAGAAACCAGTTTTGGCAACAACAACAATGACAACATAGATGGCATGGCAGGCATACAATATAAAAAATGGGTAAAGCCTAATGCCGGATATAGAATCATTGTTGCTTATGGCCAGTATAGCAACTTTAGTACACCTAAGGTATTAAGTAAAACAGGCGATACCGTAACAGAAACACATCGTCGTACAGAAATACCCGTAGCCATTGTTGGTGGCGGCCTGGAAATGCAAAGACATTTCTACAAACGGATATACCTGTATGCCGCTGCTGAACTGCGCGTGGGTTATGGACGTGGATCTTATGACAGCATTGTAGTTAAAAGAAGCGAAGGTACAAACTATGCAGATGCAGTAACCGGTGCGCGCATTAATGGTGTATCGCTATTTTCTGTCGCCGCAGCCCCATCCATAGGTGCCAAGTTTGTTTTCAACCGTATAGTGTTTGGTACAGAACTATCTGCGCTCAACCTTAACTTCAGCAGCCTGCAATATCCTAATATGTCATCTTCGGTGTAGGTGATTTTAACGCGGGTACCTTCAGACAGCGCATTTATTTCCATTTACGTTTCTAATCGGGCAATTATTATGAGCAACTTAAGAAATATGCTGCTTGCCATATGTATGGCAAGTACCGGACTTGCGTATGCCAAGGACGAGGTTATCAATAAAAAAATATACAAAAGCCATGAACTGGGCGTGATGATGCAGGCGCATCTTGCAGATATTGGCAACAGTTACAATACCGATATAGGCCTGATAGGTGCGCAATATAAAAAACATGTGACCAGTAACTATGGCTATAGACTGATGGCGGGTTATGGCATCTACAATCATGAAAGTGCGGTATACAAAGCCGGCTCATTGAAAGATACCATTTTTGAGAATAATGCTACTACTACCATCAACCTGGGCATAGTAGGCGGTGCGCTGGAAGCACAACGCCAATTTTATAAAAAAGTGTACTTTTTTGCTGCTGTAGAGTTTCGTGCCGGGTATGGGAAAGGCCACGTGGATACGAGCATTCACAAATCGTACGAGCAAAACAGTATACTAATAAATACAACACAATCAGCAACCGCATTTCCTAATGTCAGCATGTTTTATATGAACCTGGCGCCTACGGGTGGCATACGGCTGCAGCTATCGCACCTGGTGCTGGGTGCAGAGTTCTACCCTATCAACCTGACCTATCAAAACCAGAGCAACAACAATAACGGCAGACGTACTTCCTTCTTTGACGTAGGTAATGTCGGACAGCGTTTCTTTGTTCATTATCGTTTTTAACAGACCCATATAGATAGTAACCAGAAAGCACCCGTTTCCGGGTGCTTTTCCTTTTACATTATATCAGCCAGCATGGCTTTGGCCTGCTGGTTTTGAGGATGTTTCTTCAATAAGTGTTGCAGGCTTTTCTTTGCCTTATCATCCTGTGCGTTGGCATGATACCATACAGCAAGGTTTATCAATGTTTGCTCGTGGTCGGGGTCCAGGCTATTGGCTTTGCGCAGCAGGTCGTAGGCCATTACGCTATTGCCTTGCTGCATGTATATAAAACCAAGATTGGTATTGGCTGTGACATAATCAGGATTCTCGCTCAAAATGAAAGTAAAAACCTTTTTTGCCTCTTCTATTTTTCGCAGCGACAGCAAGCATATACCATACTTACTTTGGAAGTCTAATGCATAAGGCCATATGATAGTAGCCCGATGGTACCATGGTAATGCATTATCGGGTTGGCCCAGTTGATAATACCCCTCACCAATACGGTAGGCAGCCCATGCATCAGTAATAGCTTCCGGTTTTAACCCGCCGGCATATCGTACTACGCTATTATAATCATTCAGCAGGAAGTAAGCACGGATATAATCCCGGTTCTGTTTTTTGTTTGCCTCATCCTCCTTTTGCTTATTCAAGTAGCTCAATGCAGAATCTATCAGGCCTTTATTAGGATTATACCTTTCGTAAAACTCCATGAAAGCTCGTGCTGTAGTGATGGCATCCGGGTTATCATTATTGAACGATTTAAGGCCAAGGAAAGCAATTATCTTTCCTCGCGTGCTATCATCCATAGGGCGTTTGCGGATGTAATGGTCGGTAACGGCTACGTGGGGTATATCTATACTGCCATTGCGCGGCATGTGGCAGGTAATGCAATCATCATTCTTTGCCTGCCTTATTTTGATATCTTCTGTACAATGCGGCTGATTATTACCACCATGGCAACTGTTACAGGCATCCATGTATTGCGTACGCGGTGTAAACTTTACACTTACGTGTGGCTTGTGGCAGGTAATACAGCTCATTTTACCCGAGCTTACATAACAGTCACTCTTCTTCATCCGCTCTACATGCGATGCCATGATCATTTTATCCTGTGCACCCTCATATTGCGGCATAAATACGTTCATTACTTCCGAAAGTTTCATACCCGGGCGGAAATTGAAGAAGGTTTTACCATCGTTCAACACAGCTATACCCTGCAAGTGGCAACGCTGGCAAATGTTGTTCTGCAAATCGGTACTAAGCCTGCGTGGATTTACAATAGTATAATCCGGCCCTTTGGACGTATCAACAATGTTACCAGCAGTTTTTTCTTTTACATGGAGCTCTCCCGGGCCATGGCAACGTTCGCAGTCTATACCATGTTTTATGCTCAGGTATTTGTTCTGGCTATTATGTACAAATTCAGGCAGTCCATTATGGCAGCTCATACACTCCAACTCTATCAACCTGCTGAAGCGGCTGCTGGCACCCTTTTCAAAACCCGGGGCTAAATCCCATTGCTTCTTTTGAGTATAGAAAGTGATAGGTGCCTGGTACAGGTAGCCGTTAGTACTGAATATATGCGAATTGGTGTGCTGCCCCGAACCAATAACATAGTCTATCTTTTGTACACGTTTATGCACAGTGTCCTTTCCTTCCAACCTGAACTCCATGATATATAAGGAGTCGTTGCGGAAGTAAGGTTTGTAGTAGAAGTCGAGGTCTTTATCGTATACTAAAGCATGCGAAGGCGTAAAGTCTGCAGCAGATTTTTGTGGCGTAGCCCTGTCGTAAGACTGGCCCATACCCGTTTGAATGAAAGTCTGGTAAACATTTTCATGGCAGGTGCGGCATTTCTCCATGCCTACATACTTTATGGTAGTATCATACACATTCTGCCATGGGCTGCCTGCATCGATAACATTATTTTCACCCTCGGGGCTACTGCAATAGAACGCAGGTAGCGTTACCGCTACTATAGCCAATACAGTAAGAACACTACGGACAAAACGTGCAGACATGCTCTTCAAAGATAACACAATACAAGCTGCATTGTTTAGTTGAAGATAGCCAGTGTATAGTTCGATTTACCGCGCTGCACCAGCATATATTTACCATTTAACAGGTGTTCTGCCGTCAGTTTATGGTCTATCGCCGTTACCTTTTCTTTATTGATGCTCACACCGCCGCCTTGCACCATTTTACGGGCTTCCCCTTTCGATGGGAATACACCACTTTCTGCCAGGAAGGCCAACACATCCAGCCCTTCTACCAGGCTATCTTTAGTAGCGGCTACCTGTGGCACGCCATCCATTACTTCCAGCAATTGCTTCTCATTCAATGAGCGCAAAGTATCTACCGCAGCCTGTCCGAAAAGAATTTCAGATGCTTTCTGTGCAAAAGCCAAGTCATCGGCACTGTGTACTAATGTTGTCAGCTCTTCTGCCAATGCTTTCTGCAGCTTGCGTTGGTGAGGTGCTTGCTTATGCTCTTCAATCAGTGCTTTTATTTCTTCTACTGTTTTGAAAGAGAAGGTCAATGCCATGCGCTCAGCATCATCATCAGCAAGTTTCAGCCAGAATTGATAGAACTGGTAAGGCGAGGTGCGCTCCGGATCGAGCCATACATTGCCGCCTTCACTTTTACCAAACTTAGTGCCGTCACTTTTGGTTATCAGCGGGCAGGTAGCGGCAAAAGCATCGCTGCCGCCTTTACGGCGTATGAGCTCTGTACCGGTTACAATATTACCCCACTGATCGGCCCCACCCATCTGTAGTTTTACATTATAGTTATTATTCAAATAGTAGAAATCGTAACCCTGTATCAACTGATAGGTAAACTCGGTAAATGACAGACCTGTTTCCAGGCGTTTCTGTACCGAATCTTTTGACATCATATAGCTGATGGTAATATGCTTACCCACTTCGCGGATGAAATCGAGGAAATTATAATCTTTAAACCAATCGTAGTTATTTACCAATACGGCGGCATTAGGCGTATCCGCTTTAAAATCAAGGAATTTTTCCAGTTGTGCGCGAATGCCATCCACGTTCTTTTGCAGGGTTTCTTTATCCAGTAGGTTGCGTTCTGCCGATTTTCCGGATGGGTCACCTATCATACCTGTGGCGCCACCCACCAGCGCATAAGGCTTATGCCCTGCCCTTTGCAAACGCATTAATATAGTAACCGGCAACAAGTGGCCTACGTGCAGGCTATCGGCCGTAGGGTCGAAACCCACGTAGCCGGAGGTCATTTCCTTGTTCAGCTGCTCTTGCGTACCCGGCATTATATCCTGTATAAGCCCTCTTTCCTGAAATTCCTTGATAAGATCCATCTATTATAATAATAATGAGCGCAAAAATAAGGTTTCCGCCCGTAGTTCTACATTCATTAAAAGCAGATTAAAAACCATATTAATTTGCCATCATATCTTATGACAAAAAATGACACATGACTTACATGGCAGGCAATAATACATTGGCAGTCATTTAATATATTTGGATAGTATATATTAGCGGGTTTTGTTTTTCGAAAATTGTTTTTATCTTTCGGTTATATCTGTTAACAAAACTTTTAGGCTTTGAAACGTTTTATACTCTCCTTAGCTCTGCTCGCGCCGTTTACTACCTTCGCCCAGTCGCATCACGAAATAGGTCTAAGTGCCGGTGTTGCAAACTATTATGGCGATCTGCAGGATAAAATGTTTCCGAATTACGGATACAGGCCAATGGCCGGTGTTGCATATAAATATTTCTTTAATCCACGTGTAGGTGTTCGTTTTGGCGCTGCATTTTCAAGCGTCACGGCTGCCGACAGCCTGTCTGAAATACAGGTAAAACAGGAGCGTAACCTGCGTTTCGCTTCCAACCTGTTTGAAGTACATGGCGGGTTTGAACTGAACCTGTTGCAGGTAGAGTCTGACAGGGCAAAAGTATCGCCTTATATCTTTGCCGGTTTATCGTTATTCCATTTCAACCCCTATACCGACGGAGCAAGGGGTGAGAAGGTTTACCTGCGTGCTTTAGGCACTGAAGGACAGGGCATCCCGGTTTATCCTGACCGTAAAGAATATAAAACTGTAAATATTGCCTTCCCGATAGGTGGTGGATTGAAGTTCTTTGTGGGCAAAACCTTCTTTATTACTACAGAACTTGGTTTCCGCTATACAAATACCGACTACCTGGATGATGTAAGCAAAACATATGTAAACCTGGATACATTAAGGGCTTATAAAGGCCAGCAAGCTGTTGACTTGTCCTTCCGTTCAGATGAAAGGGGTGACTGGTGGCAGAAGAAACAAGAAGGCAACCAGGATTATCCTAACTTCAAATTCCAGCGTGGTGATAGCAAAGCTAATGACTGGTATTGGTTTGGTAACGTAACGGTTACCGTTTACCTGAAATCATTTGGTAACGTAAAAAAATACTGGCAAGCAAACTGCCCGGCCTTCCGCTAAGGCAATGCTGCTACAAAAATATAAAGCCCCGCATGTCGGGGCTTTTCTATTATATAATTATTTATAAATCATAGCCCACCTTTCAGTATAGCTATCACATCTTCTATATGTATCATCTCCTGAGCACCTGTATGGAAATTCTTAAGGCTCACCAGGTTTTTTTGCCTTTCCTCATCGCCTGCTAATATTACATAAGGCACACCTTTTTTATTGGCATACTTCATTTGTTTATCAAACTTCGCAGCCTCAGGGTATATCTCTGCTGCTATGTCTGCGGCACGTAGTTTTTGAAGTGCCTGCAATGCATATGCCTCATTCTCACCACCAAAGTTTGTGAGCATTACTGCTGCACCTGTAGCTGCGTTTTTAGGGAACAAGTCCAGCTCTTCCATTACATCGTATATTCTATCGATACCAAATGACACCCCTACACCCGACAAGTTTTTAAGCCCAAAAAGTCCCGTCAGGTCATCATAACGGCCACCCCCACCTATGCTGCCCATCTGCACTGCACGGCATACCACTTCTACTATTACACCCGTATAATAGTTAAGGCCGCGTGCCAGGCTGATATCTACTTCGATAACCGACTGCCATGAGGCTTCTTTTATCTGCTGATGGTATGCCAGCGTCTGCCTTAATTCCTCAATACCCTTCATGCCGGTTGCGCTTTGCTGCATTATGTTTTCAAAAGCAGCCAGCTTCTCTTCATTATTACCCGTTACGTTTATAATTTTTTCTATCTGCGCGATACCATTATTATCTATGCCCCGCTGTTGCAGTTCTTTAGTTACCCCATCCCAACCTATTTTATCCAGCTTATCCAGCGCTATAGTAATGTCCATCATTTTTTCAGGTGCATTGCACAGTTCTGATAAGCCAGCCAAAAGTTTGCGGCTATTTATTTTTATAGCTACCTGCGGCATGCACAGCTTAGCGAAAGCGCCCTGGTAAATGCACAATAACTCCGCTTCGTTTATCAGTGAATTACTACCTACTACATCTGCATCGCATTGCCAGAATTCCCGATAACGACCTCGTTGGGGCCTATCGGCGCGCCATACCGGCTGCATCTGGTAACGCCGAAAAGGAAACGCCAATTCATTCTGGTGCATTACTACATAGCGGGCAAAGGGTATGGTAAGATCATAACGCAGAGCACGTTCTGTAATTACAGGCGATGAAACGGGCTTATCCAGCAAGCGTTGCCATTCCGCATTCAGCTTTTCTTTATCCGCATCCTTTTTATCGTGCAGGCCATTGTTCAGTATTTTAAAAATCAGCCTGTCTCCTTCCTCACCGTATTTGCCGGTAAGCGTGGTCAGGTTTTCCATAGCCGGTGTTTCCAGCGGTTGAAAACCATATATCTCGAAGATATTCCTGAGTGTATTGAAGATATACTGGCGCTTACGAACCTCAGCGGGTGAAAAATCGCGTGTGCCCTGTGGTATGGATGGTTTAGACATAGTTTGTTGTTACTTGTATTTTTCTATTATGGCATTGCAGGTTTGTTCTATCATCTGGTATACCGGCAAATAGCCGTCTTCATTGCCATACCATGGGTCGGGCACAGAGGCATCACTACCGGGGTGCAGTTCGTTAAGAAACAAATGCACATTGTCAAGGTTAGCATTGCGGCCTGCTATTTGCCTGATCTCTTCATACACATCGACAGCCATAGCATACACCCTGTCATATTTGCTAATGTCAGCAGCAGTAAATTTCCGGGCACGCTGTGCAGAGATATCTACCCCATAAGTAGTGCATACCTTTTGCGAATGGCGGTGCGGTGCCTCGCCTATATGATAAGACTCTGTACCGGCAGAAGCGACCGTCCAATCCAACCCGTGCTGGGCTATTTTGTGCCGCATGACACCCTCTGCTATCGGCGACCGGCAAATATTTCCCAGGCAAACCATTAATATCCGCATAACCGTAGCAAAAATATCCCATTTGTATCCTTTTATCAAGGTAAAATAAAAAAAGCCCCGTACGGGGCTTCTCATTGTAATGATGTGTACTCTCTAACTATATTTTATGATGATGGATTCTATTGTATGTACTACATTTTCACATTTTTCCATAAGTACCTGCAGCAGCTCAAAATGCTCCATCCATTTAATGATGCCCACAACATCCGTCTCGCTGGGGAAAAGGCCGTAGATAGCTGCATCTACCCTGCTATCACAGGCAATGATAATTTTCTTCATCTCTACACAGGTAACCCCCAGGGCAGACAAGTTACGTTTATCACTCAATTTCTTTACTGCACCGCTTAGCAATTCTACCAGGCGTTTGAACTCACCTGCTACGTATTTGGTAATATTCACCGGCTCTGTAAGGCCATAACTATTCATCTGGCGAATGATGCCAAAGTTCAGGTCGGCTATATCATCCAGTCCCTTTGCCATGTAGTGGATATCTTCCCTGTCGTAAGGCGTTATAAAGTTGCGGCCAAGTTCTATGAACAGTTTGTGGGTAAGCTCATCATTATCCCTTTCGTACTTATCCAACATTTGCACATAAGCCTGGAAGGGCTTTTCGGGCTTGTAAATGGCGGTATAAAATATATCACCCATATGCACAAGATTATCAGCCACCATATCAAACAGCTTAAAAAACTTATAGCCTTCGGGTAAAAATATCTTTTGCAGGGAGATCATGCCACACAGATTTGTAGCAAATGTAACAGGCTGAAAACTTATCTGAAGCTGTTTGCAGACAGTTAACCCTAACTTAATATTATGATAATATAGCTAATCTTCGGCTGTAAACATATCCCGGTATACATACCTCAGGCTATCCATTTGCTTACTGCCCGGAACATTTGTATGCTTTTTCCTATAAATATCAATTCATATAAAAATTTTTATTCCCACGGATTGAAAACCATAGCGGTATAATTTTTTTGTAGTAGTTTATCAACATCCTCATGCGCAAGGCTTTACGAATATCTCTATACGTTTTAGGCGGCATATTAACACTCTTGTTAATAGTGGTGGTATGGCTGAATACCGGCCCGGGAAAAAGATTTGTGCGCGATAAGGTAGTTGCCTTTCTGGAAAACAAACTAAAAACGGAAGTCAAGATAGGTGAACTGGGGTATGGATTGCCCAAATATATAGTGCTGCGCGATGTGCTTTTCAGGGACCAATCGAAGGATACTTTATTGTCTGTAAGGCACTTGCGGGTAAATGTGAATATGCTGAAACTACTAAGCAGCAAACTGGATGTGCAGCAACTGACACTGGAAGGCGTAAATGCGCATGTGTACCGGGTAGCACCTGACACTAACTACAACTTCACCTATATCATCAATGCATTTGCCGGGAAAGATGCTAAACCTGCCAAAGAAGAAAAAACCAAAGATACTTCGGAGGGTGGCTTTACCATTGATGTAAATAAAGTGATGCTGCGCGATATACGCGCCCGTTTAAATGACAAAACCGGTGGTACAGACCTGGTTGTGAACCTGCGTGAGTTGCAACTAAAAATGAAAAAGCTGGACCTGGATGATATGAGTTTTCATGTAAAGGAGCTCTATGTAAAGGGACTACAAACCAGCTTTGTACAAGACACTTCTTACCTTCCTAAAGAACCGAATACATCAACAGCCCCTACACCCCTGTACTTGGTGGCAGATGATATAGACCTGCAGAACATCGATTTTGTATATGGGGACAATATGGATAAGTTTCTGCTGGATGTGAAGCTGGGGGCACTAAAAGGGAAAGCCCGGAGTTTTGACCTGGCAGCGCAGAAGGGTGATGTTGAAAAGCTACTGCTGCAAGGTACTACGGTAAGAGTGGTAATGGGCAAACAGTCGCAACTGCCAGAGAAAGTGGAGGTGGTAGTAGACACGCTGCCGCAATCGAACTGGCGAATACTGGCCAACGACCTGCAGCTAAATGGCGTAAACTTTGTAATGGATGATGAGAATAAGCCACGTCTGCAATATGGCATGGACTATGCACATCTTGACATCCGCAACCTTGCACTAAATGCAAACAAGATATTGTATAGCGCTGATTCTATTCTTGGCAACATCAATCATTTAGCCGTACAGGAAAAAAGCGGGCTCGACTTGCAGGAACTTAAAACAAACTTTGCTTATCACCTGCACGGTGGTTACCTGCGCAATCTATACCTGAAAACCCCTAATACTATATTGCAGGCCGGGCTGGAAGTTTACTATACATCGCTGGATAGCCTGCAAACACAACTGGGCAATATGCTGTTGAAGGTAAATCTGAAGCAAAGTGTGGTGGGCCTGAAAGATGTATTAATATTTGCTCCTGACCTACGCAAGCAGGATCTGTTTAGAAAGTATGGGAATGATCAACTGAAATTGGAAGCTATATTGAGCGGTGCATTGAACCAACTTGACATCAACAAGTTTTACCTGCAAGGCCTGAGCAATACACTGGTGCATGTGAAAGGAAAGCTGAATGGCCTGCCGGAATCTAACAAGATAAATTACAACCTGAACATCCTGCGCCTGCAATCGTCAGCAAAAGATGTATCGGCATTTGTGCCTAAAGAAGCGCTGCAGCAGGTTAGAGTGCCAAATACACTTTATACTACCGGTCTCGTGTCGGGCACTCTGCAGGACTATAAAACCGATATGATAGTAGTGAGTAGCGATGGGGCTGCTACACTGAAGGGCTATGTATATATGTCTCCGGGAAAAGGGAAAGAAAAATATGACCTGTATGTAAACACCCGAAATCTGAATGTAGGTAAGATACTACAACAAGATAGCGTAATGGGAGCTATTACAGCTGTAATAACCGCACGTGGACAAAGCTTTGACATCAATAGCATGAATACTGTACTTAGCGGTGAGATACAGCAAGCCATGCTAATGGGTTATAACTATAGCGCCATCAGCTTTGATGGTAAGATGGCGCAGAAAGCAGGTGAATTATCGCTTACATCTAATGACCCTAATGCGATACTGCAGTTGAACGCCACAGCCGACCTGACACAAAAAGACCCTGCAGTAAATGCCGTACTGAATATTGATAGCGCCGACCTGCAAGCGCTGAAACTCTATAAAGATGAACTGAGGGTGCGGGCAAAGATCACAGCCAATATGCCTAAGCTGAATGCAGACTACCCGGAAGGAAATGTGATCATCAATAAGCCAACGATAGCGATGAGCGGGCAGCGCTACTTTTTAGACAGCTTGTATATTTCATCAAAACCTACAGCGGACAGCGGACAAAACATTATTGTAAACGCCGATGCTGTGTATGCATTGATAACCGGCCAAACACCATTATCACAAATAGGCAACGTGATACAAGACCATATAGGCAGGCATTATAAAATCAGTAATGATACGGCTAAGGTTACGCCAACACCTGCAGATTACAATCTGAACATAGTAGCTACTGTGCAAGACCGACCGCTGTTGCATGTATTCATGCCTACACTGGAAAGCATGGATACCATACGCATTAATGCCGGTGTTACCCCTCGCAACCTGTTCCTGGATGTGAATGCACCACAGATAGCTTTAGCAGGCATACGTATAGACAGTGCAAAGGCAAACGTGAATGGTACAGACTCGGCCCTAACTTATAATGTAACCGTAGCTAAAGTGGACCATCCGCAAATACAACTATGGTACACAAATGCGAACGGTAATTTAAGCGGCAATACCATTACAGCTAACATAAGCATAGCCGACTCTGCAAAAAAAGAACGCTTTGCATTAAATGCCAACCTGCAACAAGAGGCTAATGAACAGGTATTGCAGTTAGGTAATGGCCTGATATTAAATTATAAAACATGGCAGGTATCGCAACCGAATAAAATCGTATTCGGGCCACAAGGATTCTATGCGCAAAACCTAAGCATCAGCAACGGCAATGAAGCTATTTCTGTAACCAGCGAACCACCGCAGTTCAGCGCACCGCTAAATGTGAGCATTCGCAATTTCTTTCTTTCAAACATCACCGAGATCGTTCAGAAAGATACATTACTGGCTAATGGTATTCTAAACACACAATTACAGGTACGCAATATATCTACTGCGCCAGAAGCCAGTGGCACCTTACAAATAAAAGACCTATCAGTATTTGCTGACACCATCGGTAATTTGGATGTGACATTGAAAGATGCATCTGCCAACGAGATCATAGCACAAGCAAATGTTAAAGGAAATGGAAATGATATCGTGTTAGCAGGCACTTATTTTCCTAAACCCGTCAATGGTAACAACTTCGATATGAAGCTGGACATTAATACGCTTAATTTAAAAAGCATAGAGGGCATTACCATGCATAATGTGCGCAATAGCTCCGGAAACCTGAAAGGGAACCTTGTTATTAAGGGCACTACTTCATCACCTAAAATAACAGGTGATATACGCACAGAAAACCTGACTACTACTATCAGCATGCTGGGTGCAGCCTTTCGCATGCCTAATGAGCGTATACAGTTTACCAATGATGGTATTGTATTCGACAACTTCGAGATATATGATAGCCTGAACAATAAAGGCACCATTAGTGGCAAGATCACTACACAGGACTATAAAGACATGACACTCGGCTTAAAAGTTCGAGCGAAGAACTGGCAGGTATTGAACTCTACACCGCAAGACAATAAACTGTTTTATGGAAAACTGGTAATAAGTAGCAACCTGAATATAAAGGGAACGCCTACTGCTCCGGCTATAGATGGCAACCTTACCATTCATGACACTACAAAGTTTACGGTAGTGATACCTGAAACCCAACCGGGAATAGAAGAGCGCGAAGGTGTGGTAGAGTTTGTAGATATGGATGATACAAATCGCTACAAGGTATTAATGCCAAAGGACACAATACCGAAGACAGCATTCAAGTCGGCAGCGGAATTAAATGTAAATATTGGTATTGAAAAAAATGCAGAATTCAATGTGATAATAGACCAGGCCACGGGCGACTTCCTGCGTGTGCGTGGGGAAGCTTCTTTAAACACTACTATCAATCCCGATGGCACCATAGGGCTTGCAGGCACTTATGAATTGAAGAAAGGCTCTTACCAGCTTAACTATAATTTCATAAAACGCAGGTTTGACATCCAGGACGGCAGCACTATTGTATTCTCCGGCGACCCAATGGATGCAGAAGTGAATATAACTGCGGCATACAATGCCAATATTCCTCCTTACGACCTTGTGGAAAAACAAGTGTCCGATCCTGCACAGCTGAATTTTTATAAACAGCGCTTACCATTTGATGTATTACTGAAAATGAAAGGGCCGCTGCTGAAACCGGAACTATCTTTCGACATCGTATTGCCCGAGGAAAAAAAATACAGGGCCAGCGCAGATGTAATAACGTTGGTACAAGGGAAGTTGGCAGAATTAAGAAATAACCCTTCGGAACTGAACAAGCAAGTGTTTGCAGTGTTGGTACTGAACCGCTTTGTTTCCGACAATCCATTTGAATCAGGTGCGGGTGGGCAAAGCGCAGAGTTTATAGCACGCCAGAGTGCCAGCCGTTTTCTGAGTGAGCAGCTAAACCAGTTTGCCAATCAGCTTATATCCGGACTGGAACTAAACCTGGACCTTGAAAGTTCTGAAGACTACACAACAGGAGAAAAACGTAACCGTACTGATTTGAATGTTTCAGCATCTAAACGTCTATTGAATGACAGGCTTACAGTAACTGTAGGTAATAATTTTGAGCTGGAAGGACAAAACCAAAATACCAATCAAAATACCAGCCTGATGCCCGGTAACCTTGCAGCAGATTATCAACTGACGCCAGATGGCAGGTATATGGTGCGTATCTATCGAAGGGATGAGCTGGAAAATATCATTGAGGGCTATGTAGTAGAAACAGGCGTTAGCTTTATTGTTACGGTAGAATACAATCGCTTCAAAAATTTGTTCAGGAAACGTAACAGACAAATAGAAAGTAAACAGGACAATAAAAAGGGTGTTAGCAACTAAGGATGAGGCATTATTTCAAAATAGGATTAATAACTATCGGTACACTGTTTGCTTCTGCATGCAGCAATACAAAATACTTACCTGCCGGTGACACCTCATATATAGGAAGTGATGTTTCCATAAAGGACAAACAAGTAGGAAAGAGTGACAGGAAAATCATTAAAAACGACCTGGAAGATGCTATCCGTCCTATGCCTAATACGAAAACATTAGGCATGCGGTTGAAACTAACAATGTATAACCTGGCCGGAGAACCTAAAAAACCTAAAGGTATACGCAACTGGCTACGCAATAAAGTAGGTGAACCGCCTGTACTCACTAGCCAGTTCGATATAAATAAGAACAAGCAATTACTTGTAAACATTCTGGAAAACCACGGTTTTTTCTATCCCAAGGTTTCCGGAGAATCTAAAACCAAGAATAAAAAAACAAGAGGGCATTTTGATGTAATTACCGGGCCGCAATATAAAATAAGAAATGTCGAATTTGTTATAGATTCATCTACCTTATCTCAAAATGTAGCAAAGCAAAAAGAAAAAACTTTATTGAAACAAGGGTTTCCGTATAACCTGGACCTGATAAAAGGCGAGCATGAGCGTATAGATAAACAGCTAAAAGAAATAGGCTATTACTATTTTCGCCCAGATTACCTGCTGACAAGAGTAGATAGTACAGAAGGTGAACACCAGGTAGATCTTTATGTAAAGGTAAAGGCAGGCATACCGGAAGAAGCTACCCGCCAATATCATATCAATGATGTTTTCATTCTACCCGACTACCGTGTAGGTGGCCGAAGGGGCATGCGTAATAACCCCAACGTATCTACAGTAAAAAAAGACACCAACTTTGCTACCCGCAAGCCTGATACGCTTTTTTATGAACGTTATTATATAGTAGGTAACACAAAAAAATACAAGCCGTTAATTTTCACCCAAGCCATGCAATTTAAGCCCGGCGATATTTATAATCGTACCGACCAGAATGTATCGCTCAACAGGCTGGTAAATATGGGCACTTTCAAATTTGTAAAGAATGATTTTGAACCGGTGGGTGATGATAAGCTGAATGCCTTTTATTACCTAACGTCGTACCCTAAAAAATCATTACGTGCAGAAATAGGTGGATTAACAAAAAATGATAGTCGTGTAGGCTCACAAGTAAGCTTTAGCTGGCGCAATCGAAATACCATGCGTGGTGCAGAATTATTCATGGTAAAGCTGAATGGTGGATTTGAAACGCAATATGGAGGTGCCATACGACGTCCCAACACATACCAGCTTGGTGTTGAACCTAGTCTTACTTTTCCTCGCTTTATAGTACCCTTTTTTACTCCGCGTTCCTCAAGCGTATTTGTACCACGCACTACTATACGTGCAGGATATGATGTAATGATACGTGAGAAACTATACCGGTTGCATTCGTTCAAAGGCTCTTACGGCTATGCATGGAAAGAAGACATCCGGAAAGAACACCAGTTTAACCCCATAAATATTACTTATGTACGCACAGACACCCTGAACAAAGACACGACTTTACAGATAAATTATAACAACCTTATTTTTAATGGCCTTATCATAGGCCCTACATATCAATTCACATATAACTCAAGAGGCAATGGCCCACCACATCATGATGACATTTACTTTGATGGCTTAATAGACCTTTCCGGGAATGTATTAGGATGGATACAAGGGGCAAATGTAAATGACAGTAGTAGACCTGAAGCTCCTAAGCAGCTATTGGGTTCGAACTATGCACAGTATGCCAAAGTGCAAACAGATTTTCGTTACTACATCAATTATAATAACAACCCAAACTCTATTTGGGTAAACCGGATATTGATAGGATTAGGCATACCTTATGGCAACTCTGCCACCCTACCGAACGTGAAACAGTTCTTTAGCGGCGGCAACAGTAGCCTTCGTGGTTTCCCGTCCAGGTTGGTAGGCCCGGGTACTTTTTATTATAACAATGCGGGACAACAACGCTTCATTGAGACGACGGGTGACATGAAGCTGGAACTAAACAGTGAACTCCGTGCGCAGCTTATCAACTTCATACATGGTGCTGTGTTTGTAGATGCCGGCAATATATGGACCTATCGCAAGACAGAACTTTTCCCCGGCGGCGAGTTTAATCGTAAAACCTTTATGGATCAAATAGCGGTGAGCGTAGGTGCAGGCTTGAGGTTGGATTTTAAAATACTCGTACTCCGCCTCGACTTAGGCTTCCCGATACGTAAGCCGTGGCTGGAAGGCGAAAAGTGGGTATTCAAAGATATTGCCTTCGGCGATTCACATTGGCGCAGTCAGAACCTGGTGCTGAACTTAGGTATTGGTTATCCCTTTTAGTTTTTATTACCAGTTTATCTTCTTCCGTTACATATGTTTATGCTCTTCGGCAATGATATCCTTCGTATGACGCTCTATGTATTTTTTAAATCCACGTATCTCTGCACGCGTTATCAGGTGTATCAAAGGTTGCAGAGCTTTCAGCATTATTTTACCCAGCAGCCCACCCATGCTCCGGTAAGATATAATCGTATCCAGCCTTGTTGTATTCTCACCTTCTTTTATGAAGACGGCTTTACCTATTTCTTCAATGTGGGAACCCGGTAGTGAGCGCCAACCAATGTATTCACCAGGATATTCTTTTAAAATACGTGCGCTACGCCATTCTTCATACACCCTGTCAGCAGAGCCATTTATGAATACCGAACTACGTATATTGACATTGCCAATAACCCGCGATTCTTTATTCTTATCCATAGCACTATAGATAGGGCAATGACCGGTTATAGCTCGGTATAGCAAAAACCCCGCAGTAGCTGCCGATGAAATACTTACCTTTCTTTTATGCTGAAAAGCACAACCGGCAAACCATATCCCTGCTGCTGCGGAAACCAGTCTTTCGGTTGTGCTAATATTGGTAATTGGAGTCTTTTCTTCAAAGGAATGCTCGTTCATAATTATAGCAGTTATAGCATACAACGCTATATGCATAAAAATGATACCAGCATTATGGTTAATCCATCAGTTTCATTACATGCTCTCGCCATTTTGTCGCTACATCGGTAAGTAATTGCTTTTCAAGTACTCCATCTATCATTTCATTATACATGGTTAGATATATCGGTCCGTCGGACAATATTAACTCCATCTGTATTTCATATACATATTCATCTGTGGTTTTCTTACCCGATTTTGTTTTTTC
>JANLJF010000079.1 GCA_029255605.1 Azovibrio restrictus | reverse complement strand
ACAGTATCTGCCCGCCATTCACCACATACTGGTCTATCTTAAATTTCTCACGGTCGTCAATAGGTGTTGTAGGCCTGTTGATGATGATGGCTTTGTAATACTTTGGTATATACATATTGGCCGTCAGGTCGAAGGTATCTACCTTGTACTGTGTGGCCAGTGTGGTAAGCATATCATAGGTATTAAAACCCAGTGTTTCGCCATGGCCTATTATATAAGCTATCTCTGTTTGCTCCGGCTTGCTAAGAGTATTAATAGCACTGGCAAATTTATACTCCAGCAGGTTTTCAGAATTGGTCAGGTTTTCCAACGGATTGAAACCCATGTTATTTTCCAGCAGGCGCACCGGCATTTCCTTGCCTTTATACCTTACCATAGCATATGGAAAAATGATCTTCTCCGCATAGCCTTCTTCTTCGCTCTTGGTTTGCAGGTTCAGCGGCATAATGCCTTTTGCTGACATTTGCTGAAAGATAGGGCCCTTCTCTTCTTCGCTCTTTCCTTCAAACGGGTTGGTAAATTTATACACCAGTTTATTGCCTGCTACATTGCGCAGTGTTTGCAATCTTTCCCTGGTAGCGGTGGCCAGGCGTTGAAAGCCTGCGGGAAAATCGCCTTTCAGGTACACTTCTATCACGGCCACATCATCCATATTGCGCAGCAGTTTTTTAGTAGGTGCCGATAAGGTGAAACGCTTTTCCTTAGTAAGGTCCAGCCCCGCATGAAAGCGGGCAGCCAGTATGTTCACACCTACTAATATGGCAGCCAGTATCAACAGGCGCACGATGGCCTGGCTTCTTTGAGTCTTTCTTTTGTTAGATGAGGTCGTTGCCATGTCGTCGATCTAGTGTATCTGGTCTTGTGTAGCAGTATCCCAGGTACGGCTTTGCAGCGATAAACGGGTAAGTGAAATAAACAGGATGATAACAGACAGGAAGTAGATAACATCGCGGCTATCTATCAATCCCCTGCTGATGGAATCGTAGTGGAACGACATGCCCACCATACCCAGGTAGTAGTCTATACCATTTACAAATGCAGGCACCTTGCTCAGCGATTCAAAACCGCTATACAGCAGGTAGCAGGCAAATAAGGATATCAGGAAGCCTACTATCTGGTTATTGGCCAGCGATGAGCAGAAGATGCCGATAGCGGTAAAACCCGATGCCAGCAGGAACAGGCCGGCATAAGAACCTATAATGCCGCCGGTATCTATGCTGTTCTCGGCCACCGAAAGGTTGCTGATGGTATATACATAAATGAGGGTAGGCAGCAATGCAAACACTACCAGTACCAATGCTGCAAAATATTTGCCCAGTATCACATCGGTATCTCTCAGCGGTTTGGTTGCCAACCATTCTATAGTACCACCGCGAAACTCATCGGCAAACGAGCGCATGGTAATGGCGGGTATAAGCAGTATCAGGAACCACGGCGCCAGTTCAAAGAAAACATCGAGCGTAGCATAGCTATCGCTGCGCAGGATGGTATAATCCGGCAATACCCATACAAACAAGCCACTGGCTACCAGGAAGACGATAATAGCTATATAGCCCACTATGGAACTGAAAAAAGAGCTGAGCTCTTTTATAAAAATACTGCGCATATATATGCCGTTATTAACAATTGAAGTGGGCAAATATAGCAAAATGACACGGCTTTATCCGTCATGCCATTGTGTTAAAAAAACATACAGCGCTGCCATTCCCTGTTAGTAGTGCTCATGTATGATACAAAGGTTTCAAAGTCTTCCCTCGGCTCCTGCCTTTCACATTATTATTTCTATAATAATCCGTGCTGCTACGGATAAGAATGTACTGGCTGCTGGGTATAGTTCAGGAGCAACGGCCCTCGTAGCTTTGCTTGTTAATATACACCCCGCATCACCCCCTTTGCGAAGCAGCGGGCCCTGCAAGTCGGGGCCCGTATGTTTTTAACATTTCAGCATTTTCTGCATATGGGGGTTTTTAAAAACCAATAGGCTATTTTTGAGGGCAAATCACACTTCCTGAAGCGGGTACGGAAATATTTTTATAATACGGATACGCACCGGTTCGAAAAGCTGGAAGTATCGTGGCAGGTGAAAGCCTTGCGTATCCTCGGCTTTGTTTCTGCTGCCCTGGTCACTTCCCTCATCATTGTCGCCATCGCCTTCCGCTTTGTCGACTCCCCTAAAGAAAAAGAGATACATACCGAAATGCGCATGCTGCGCGACCAGTTTACGCTGCTACAAGCCCGGATAGATGAGATGAACGAAGGGCTTGCCGAGCTGGAAACACGCGATAACAGCATTTATCGGGGCGTATTTGAATCGGCACCACTGCCCGATAGTGTGCGCATCGGCAAGCAATATTCTACCATTGCCCCCGAACAGTTTGCCTATACCCCTTCTGACAAACTGATTGAAAATATAGAAAACGGGATAGCGGCTTTAAAACATCGCATTACCGTACAGAAACAATCGTACGACACGCTGGAGCAACTGGTAAAAGCGAAAAAGCAAATGCTGGCATCTATACCGGCGGTGCAGCCCGTTTCCAACAAAACGCTGGAACGTGTGGCATCCGGCTTCGGTTACCGCATCGACCCGATATATAAAACGCCTAAAATGCATACCGGTATCGACTTTACAGCCGCTATGGGCACACCCATCTATGCTACGGGCGATGGCGTGGTGAGCGAGGCTAATTTCGATAACAGTGGTTATGGCAATCATGTTATCGTCAATCATGGCTATGGCTACCAAACCCTGTATGGCCATATGGTAAAGATAAAAAGCCGCCGCGGCGAGCGTGTGAAACGCGGGCAGGTAATAGGCTGGGTAGGCAGTTCCGGCAAAAGCACGGGCCCCCACTGCCATTACGAGGTTATAAAGAACGGCCAGAAGATAGACCCCGTTCACTTCTTCTTCAACGACCTGACGGCTACCGACTACGAGCGCATGGTGCGCATAGCCGCCGCCAACAACCAGTCTTTCGACTAATCCATTATTTTATT
>JANLJF010000078.1 GCA_029255605.1 Azovibrio restrictus | reverse complement strand
AGTTTTGTTTATATTCGATAGTGTTATGGTACGAGTAGAAACAAACCGGTTGCTTTTGCGTGATCTGGAACCAACGGATGCAGAAGATATCTTCCGCATGGATAGTGATGCAGATGTGCATCGCTACATTGGCAATCGGCCATTGCAACACATAGATGAGGCTATACGGGTAGTGGAGATCATCAGGAAACAATATGTGGATTATGGTATAGGCCGATGGGCTGTGATAGAAAAAGAAACAGGTGATTTCATCGGCTGGGGAGGATTGAAATGGATGGACTTTGAAGCCAATGGCCATATTCATTATTACGATGTAGGATATCGCTTTATGCCGCAGTATTGGGGAAGGGGTTACGCTACAGAAGTGGCAACTGCCGCTGTGGCTTATGGGCTGAACAGCCTCAAAACAACCAAGATCAACGGTATGGCGCATGTAGATAACATCGCATCGCGAAAAGTACTGGAAAAGATAGGCTTGCAATTCAGTGGCCTATTCGACTATGAAGACGAGCCCCATGCGTGGTACGCCTATCCGCCGCGTGGATAAGGTTTATTTATTGCCATATGAGCATAGATATGCGATAGACCCGTAATTTTGCAGCGATCAAGTTCCCCCATACTGTATGCAAAAGTCATTGTTTGCCTTTTTGTGCCTGTTATTAGCAGCTAATAGTTCATTTGCGCGCCTGCTGGATAAGCCCGTTTTCAGCGGTATGTATTTTCAATGGGGTTACAACCGCGACTGGTATAGCAAAAGCGACCTCCACTTCAAAAACGGCAATAAGTACGACTTTACCATCTATGATGCGAAAGCAAAAGACAAGCCCGATTTTTCCGGCTTCTGGAGCAACCCTATAGATATCACGATTCCTCAAAACTCTTACCGGATAGGTGTGTACCTGAATAAGAAGCATACACATGCCATAGAGATAAATTATGACCATGCTAAATACGTGGTAACTGATAACCAGTATCTGCGTATAAAAGGGCAGTTGAATGGGGAAGCCATAGATAAAGTAGATACCATTCGTCCGTACTTTATGCACCTGGAGCATACCAACGGTGCTAACTTTTATCATATCAATTACGTAGGTCAGCATGCACTGCTTACGCATAAAAAGAAAGGCTACACAAGGGCATCTGTAATATGGAAGGCCGGGGCAGGTATTGTAGTGCCCAAGTCAGACATCATATTACAGGGTAAAAGGCTCGATAATAAGTTTCACGTAGCGGGCTATATCCTGGGCCTGGAAGGCGGCCTGCGTTATTACCCATTCCGCAATTTCTTCCTGGAAGCTACAGTTAAAGGCGGCCATGCCAACTATGTGAATGTACTGACCGTAGGCGATGGTGGTAAAATAAGCCACAAATTCAACTACGCCGAAGTGATAGGCCTGATAGGCTATGATATCAATTTTCAAAAAAGGAAGAAAAAAGATAAAGAAATGGTAAAGTAGTATCACCCCTTGTGGGGTAGCTGCGCGCTTGCATTTAGCGTATATTTGCAGTGGTTTTGATGAAAAGGATAACTCATATAGCGCTTAGTGTATGGCTCGCCATACTGCTGCTATTTGGCGGTACTGCCAAAGAGTTCATTCACCTTTTTGCCGACCATACAGATACGGTTTGTACACACAACCACAATGGTGGTTTTGTGATAGAAAGTGAGCACCATCACTGTAGCTTCCTGGGCGATTCGCTTCCGGCGTTTATCAACGATTTTCAGCAGATAAGGTTCGTATATATACAACAGGTATATGCATCTTATCGTACGGTTCCCTTTCATAGCTATATAGGTGCCGCCACACCTACTGCCTTCCTGCGTGGCCCGCCTGCCGTATTGCTTTCCTAAGTTTATATAAACTCATGCCATAGGGCATAAGAGTATTTTTTTACTATTAATACAAGAGCGATATGTATCGTTCCTTAGCTGCCATAGTAGTATGGCTATGCTGCAGTATGCCGCTGTTTGCACAGCAGGATAGTTGCAGCTATACAATAAAATGCCTGGTGGTGGAAAGCCATAGTGGCCGCCCGTTGTTCCCGGTATCTGTTTACATAGATGAGATGCATCGTGAATTTGAAGCCGATGAAGACGGCCGGTTTACAATAGATAAAGCATGTGCAGGTATGTATCACATACATTTTCATGCTGCCGGGTATGAGCACCTGGTGCAGCAACTGCATGTGACGGCGAATGCTACCTTAAAGTTTAAATTGGCACATACCGCCAATATGCTGGATGAAGTGGTGGTGACCGATGAACATACGCACACCATCATCCAGAGTAAGGACCAGCTAAAGCAAAGCGATATAGCTGCCAATAGCGGCAAAACACTGGGTGATATGCTGCAGGCGGTAAATGGGGTTTCTGTTATTTCAAACGGGGCTACGATAGCCAAGCCAGTGATACACGGGCTGCATAGCAACCGTATTGTGCTGCTGAATAATGGCATCCGCCAGGAAGACCAGCAGTGGGGTGGCGAGCACGCGCCGAATATCGACCCGTTTCTTGCCAATAATATCACGGTACTGAAAGGTGCCGCCAGCGTGCGTTATGGTACCGATGCCATAGGCGGCGTAGTGCTGGTAGAGCCTGCTGCTGTGCGCACCAATGCGGGCTGGGATGGCGAGGTGAACCTTGCCGGCTTTAGCAACAATCGTATGGGCGTAGCATCGGCCATGCTACAGCATGGTTTTAAAGCGGTGCCGGGCCTGGGCATCCGCGTGCAGGGTACGTTTAAGAAAGGGGGCAACTATCGCATACCCGGCTATTGGGTAGCCAATACGGGCGTGGAAGAGAACAACTTTTCGGGTGCTATAGCTTACAAGAAGCTGCATTATGGTGCAGAGGTATTCTATAGCAGGTTCAATACCAGCCTGGGCATTTATCGTGGTTCGCATACAGGTAATGAAAAAGACCTGATGGCGGCCATCAATAGCCCGGTGCCATTGGTGCAGTCGGGCTTTAGTTATAATATAGACAGGCCGATGCAACACGTAACCCACGACCTTATAAAAGCCAAGCTGTATGCTGA
>JANLJF010000077.1 GCA_029255605.1 Azovibrio restrictus | reverse complement strand
TCTTATCATTAGTGCAGACATCTCTTCATGTTTGTGCATTTGCTTCATGATCTTCATATGGATAGGCTACCATCAGCTGACCATATCTACCAACGAGGCCATGATTGTCAACGCTGCCATCTAGCTAGGCAATAAAAAACTGTATACCATACTTTTTGCTGGGCTCAATGCAGGTTCTTTCCAGCAGATATTCGGCTTAGGCTATGGTTTGGGGCATGAACTGAAAATAAGCAAGCGGTTTTCCATAAGCCCCGAAATATCTATGCAATACTTGCACCTTGGCGATTGGGAAGCCAGCAACTGGCTATACAAAGGACAGGTTAACCTTAACTATAAACTACATAAATTCATTGCTATTACTGGCGGGCCATCTTACAACTTCTATAATACCAATCAGACCAGCTTTCAGCAAGCCTTCCGAAAAGACCTGCGTACAAGCGGCATAGCACCTACGCAGCACGACAGGAACTGGTATAGCTGGATAGGCTGGAATGTAGGTCTCACCTTTTTTTAAAAAATTTGCAATAAAGGTATAGGGGTAAAAACGTGGCACGGTGTCATAATTCTAAACAAAGAATTATGATGAAAAGATTAGCTACTATCGCCACAGCGTTACTTATATCTGCCTCTGCAACTGCTCAGCCATTAAAGCTGCGCATGGCACATATAGGATTGATCTATCCTATCAGCAGCAATGGCATCAATGCAAAAGAATATACCAATGTGCTATCACTGCATGCCATAGCCGGCGTATCCCGCTCAGAGATAGGCTTCTGCGGTTCCGGTGTCAGCAATGTTATATTCGACAATACAGATGGTGTTGTATTAGGTGGTTTCTCTACGCACATCTTCAACAATGCAAATGGCCTTGTAGCATCAGGCTTTATGAATACCGTAAAGAATGATGTAAAAGGCGTAGAAGCTGCGGGATTCCTGAATACGGCTAAGGATGTAAAGGGTGCACAGTTGGCTGGTTTTGCCAATGTATCCACAGGTGCTGTTACAGGCTTCCAGGGTGCAGGCTTTGCCAATGTAGCTACAAAGGCCGTATACGGTACACAGGTAGCAGGTTTTATAAATGTAACCAAACATGCCGAAGGCCCGCAACTGGCAGGCTTTATAAATGTGGCTGAAGATGCCAACATGCAAATTGCAGGCTTTATAAACGTAGCGAAAGAAGTACGTGGCGTGCAGGCTGCAGGCTTCATCAACATTGCCGATAGCAGCGACTTCCCGATAGGTATCATCAACATCATTAAGAAAGGTGAAAAAGCCATAGGGTTTACCATAGATGAAAACCTTACAGCACTCACTACCTTCCGTTCCGGTGGCCGTGTAATGTATGGTGTGATAGGTGTGGGTGCCAACCTGCGCAGTAATAAAGAAATGTATGCATTAGAAGCCGGCCTGGGTGTTCATATCCCTGTATCAAAAGGCTTCCGGATAAATGTAGAAGCTACCAGCAGCGCCTTTGCCAGGTTTTATGAAGGCAGCTATATGAGGTCTTCGCTGCGTGTATTGCCGGCCTTTATGATAGGTAACAAGGTAGAGATATTCGCCGGCCCTACGCTCAATCATTATCATAGCAATGATTACAACGGTGATGAAATGTCTAACAATTACCTATGGTCTGATACCTATTGGGACTATTTCAATGGCATCAATGTAGGTGGCATGGCGGGCATCCAGTTTCATCTCTAAAAGTTTTCAAAAAAATATTTGTTACACCCATAGGGGTAAAGCCTACCTCAATAGTCTCATAATAAACAACCGAAAAACATTTCTATGTCACTTGTAAAAAAATCAATATTGTTTGCTGCCTGCGCGCTGTTTGCCCAGTATCAAGCATCTGCACAAACAGAAACAGTTGAACAGACAACGACCTCAGCCAAGGTATTAAAGCAAAATGTTCGTGGCAGGGTAATAGATGCAGAGTCTAAACAACCGATGGTGGGTGTGGTAGTAGTACTGCAATCGAACAATGCGCTGAATGCAATCACCGATGATAACGGCTATTTCATTATCAACAATGTGCCTGTAGGCAGGCAGTCATTCATCTTCAGGATGGCAGGTTTCGATACCTATACCGCCAGCGAGGTTATGGTGATATCGGGCAAGGAACTGGAACTGAATGCCAGCATGATAGAAAGCCTGCATAAGCTGGATGAAGTAACCGTAAGCGCAAATAAAGACCGTGTGCGTCCGCTGAATGAATTTGCAGCCATCAGTGCACGTTCTTTCTCGGTAGAGGAAACCCGCAGGTATGCTGCATCTTTTGCAGATCCTGCACGTATGGTTATGAACTTTCCCGGTGTGTCAAATGGTGGCGATATGGATAATGGTGTAGTGGTGCGTGGCAACTCGCCCAAAGGTGTGCTTTGGAAGCTGGAAGGTATCGAAATACCCAACCCCAACCACTTTGCCGGCCTGGGTGCCACAGGCGGTGCTATCAGTATGCTGAATGCAAATACGCTGGGCACTTCAGACTTTTACACCGGTGCTTTTGTTCCTGAAATAGGTAATGCATTGTCCGGTGCTTTCGATCTGAACCTTCGCAATGGTAATACAGAGCGTTACGAGCATACGGTACAGATTGGGACACTGGGTGCGGAGATCGCTACAGAAGGTCCCTTCAAAAAAGGTAGTAAAGCATCTTATATCCTCAACTATCGCTACTCTACCCTTGCTATACTGGAACCTTTTATTAAGCTGGGAGGCATGATACCTAAGTACCAGGATGGCTCTTTTAAGGTAAACCTGCCAACAGCAAAAGCCGGTACGTTTACGGTATTCGGATTGGGTGGGCATAACGTTGCAGCACAAAATGCAGTAGCCGATAGCAGCAAATGGCACAAAGAAGAAGAGGATGATGAGAACCACGTAGCCTTTAATAATAAAGGCACCATGATGATAGGCGGTATATCTCACCAATACTTCCTGAAGAAAGACGCCTATATCAAAACCATCGTTTCTGCCTCTACAGATCAGTCTATACAAGGTGCAGACACGTTGAACCCCGGTGATAGTTACAAGAAAGTACCGGTTCAAAACAGCACCTTAAATAACACTGCATACCGTGTTTCTGTAGTGTATAACCAAAAGCTGGATGCACGTAATACACTCCGCGCAGGTATAATAGCACAACAATGGAATTATGACTTTTCTATGAAAAGCTATTTCAGCAACGAGAACCAGTGGAAAGACCTGCTGACAAGCGACGGTAGCACACAATTTTATCAAGGCTATGCACAATGGAAAAGCCGCATTACCGAAAAACTGACAACAGTTGCCGGCGTACATGCATCTTACCTGTCACTGAATGGCAAATACACTATCGAACCACGCGCATCTGCTACGTATCAAATGAGGAAAAGTAAAGTAACACTGGCTGCAGGCCTGCATAGCAAACCCGAACATATCTCTACATACTTCTATCAAAATGCTGTGGTGGGCGATAACATTACACATCCTAATAAAGACCTGGACATGCAGCGTGCTTTCCATACCGTAGCAGGTTATGAAATAAGTCTGCCGCTGAAGCTACGCCTGAAGCTGGAAGCATACTATCAATACCTGTATGATGTGCCTGTAGAAAAAGATAGCAATAGCGCGTTCTCTATCATCAATGCAAATGATATCTATTCACTGATGAGAACTAAAAAACAATTGGTAAATGATGGTACCGGCCGCAACTACGGTATAGACATCAGCCTGGAACGCCCGTTTGCTAACAACTATTATGTAATAGCTACCGGCTCTGTATTCAACTCTACATTCACTACTTACAAAGGCGAAAGGTACAGCACACAATACAATCGCGGCTACCAGATGAACCTGATAGGTGGTAAAGAATTCAAACTAACATCGAACGGCAGGCGTATAATAGGATTGAATGGTAAAGTATTATTCAGCGGTGGCCTGCGCGAATCGCCTATAGACCTGCAAAAATCTATACAATCAAAAGAAATGGAAGCCGTACCCGGCCTGTACTATACCAAACAAGCCCCTGCTTACTTCCGTGCTGATGCTACTATATATTATAAGCTGAACAACAAGCGCGCTACACACACCATCCAGTTTGAAGTGCAAAACCTTACCAACCGCGAAAACTATTATTTCTCTTATTATGATGACAGAACACAAAGCATAAAACGCGTAAACCAGTTGGGCATCCTGCCAAACCTGAGCTACCGTATCGATTTCCATTGGTAGTAATACAAACAAACCACAATAACACAATTAGTTAAACACAAAAAAATACATTGAAATGAAACGCATTCTATTATTAAGCATCCTGTTCAGCACCGTAGCATTCACCTCTTGCACAAAACACCGTTTACGCGGAGAAGGTGCTACTATTAGTGATACACGTTATGTATCAAACTTTACTAAAATAATAGCCGATGGCAGCACTGCTATAGAAATACGCCCATCTAATGAAAACCGCGTAGTGGTTACCGGGTACGAAAGCCTGGTGCCTGCTTATGAAACAGAAACACATGAAGGGGTGCTACGCCTTCAGTTTAAAGACAAATACATCAATATAAAAAACAACAACCTGAGGGTAACAGTATATAGCAAAGATGTAAACACTGTAAAAATGAATGGTTCAGGCTCTGTAAGCATAGACGATGATATGAAAAGCAGTTATATGGAAGCTGAGATCAATGGTTCGGGAAGTGTTACGATCGGCGATAATCATTTTGACAAAATGAAACTGAAAATAAATGGCTCCGGAGACATCGAAAGCCGCAGGGGCGTGGGCGAAGATGTCGAAGCCATTATATCAGGCTCGGGCGATATAAATATTGCAGTAGAAAATACTTTATATGCCAAAATATCAGGCTCGGGTACCGTTTATTACTGGGGCAACCCATCTGTAAGCACGGATATAAGCGGCTCGGGAAAAGTACGCAAGCAATAGGCATAAGGCTAAGGGGCCATAAAAAAAGACCTCGCTTCGGGCGGGGTTTTTCTTTTTTTGAAAACATTGGCTTTCCTGTTATTTGCCAGTTTTACTACTTTTGAGGCGCTTTACGCTTAAAAAACATTTACTTAATATATGAGCAAAATCAAAGTAGCTAATCCTGTAGTAGAACTGGATGGCGATGAGATGACACGCATCATCTGGAAATTCATCAAGAATAAACTGATAACTCCCTACATAGATGTTGACATAAAATACTTCGACCTTGGCGTGGAGCATCGTGATGCTACAGGCGACCAGGTAACCATAGATGCGGCCAATGCCATTAAAGAATATGGTGTAGGTATCAAATGCGCTACCATCACTCCTGATGAAGAACGCGTAAAAGAATTCAGCCTGAAACAAATGTGGAAGAGCCCCAACGGCACTATCCGTAACATACTGGACGGTACGGTTTTCCGCGAGCCTATCGTTATCAATAACATCCCTCGCCTGGTTACCAACTGGGATGCGCCTATTATCGTAGGTCGTCATGCCTTCGGCGATCAGTACCGAGCTACCGATTTCGTTGTAAAAGGTAAAGGCAAACTGACCATCAAATTTGAAGGTGAAAATGGTGAAACCATCGAGCATGAAGTGTACAACTTCAAAGGCGATGGCGTAGCAATGGCTATGTATAATACCGATGAGTCTATCCGTGGTTTTGCACGTGCTTGCTTCAATATGGCACTGCAAAAGAAATGGCCGCTTTACCTGTCTACAAAAAACACCATCCTGAAAAAATACGATGGCCGCTTTAAAGATATATTTGAAGAAGTATATCAGAACGAATTCAAGGCTGAGTTTGATGCCAACAAATTGACATACGAACACCGCCTGATAGATGACATGGTTGCCAGCGCACTGAAATGGAACGGCAACTTTGTATGGGCTTGTAAAAACTATGATGGCGATGTGCAAAGTGACACCGTAGCACAAGGCTTCGGTTCACTGGGCCTGATGACATCTGTACTGATAACACCTGATGGTAAAACAATGGAAGCTGAAGCGGCACATGGTACGGTAACACGCCACTACCGCGAGCATCAGAAGGGCAACCCTACTTCTACCAATCCTATCGCGTCTATCTTCGCATGGACACGTGGTCTGGCTTTCCGTGGTAAGCTGGATAACAACCAACCACTGATAGATTTCTGTAACGCACTGGAAGCAGTATGTATAGAAACCGTAGAAAGTGGCAAAATGACCAAAGACCTTGCTGTATGCGTACATGGCAACAAAGTGAGCCATGGTGAACACTACCTGTACACAGAAGAATTCCTGGATGCTTTGGATGAAAACCTGAAGAAAAAACTGGGCAAATAAGTAATTCATTACCAATATCTAAAGGCCGGTTTCTATACCGGCCTTTTTTATTATCAGTGCATTCAATAAAATGCCTATAAAAAGTTAACTTTGCCGCTCACTTATTTATATTATTATATTATGAAACGACGGGTATATTTATACCCTCCTAGTGTGACCCCCATTTATGAATATATTTTTAACAGGAGCAACAGGACTAGTAGGCGGAGAATTACTGGTAACCCTTTCAAAACGCAGTGAGGTAAAGAAGATATATTGCCTCCTTCGCTCTGCTACTATAGAGCAAGCCACCGAGCGTTTAAAGAAAGTATTCTCCCTGCATGGTGATGTATATAATGAAGAACAAATAGTACCTGTGTTGGGAAATTTGTTTGATGATAACCTTACCGAAACGCTGAAGCATAATAAACAATTGGAAGATGTAGATGTTGTACTGCACTCAGCAGCCAATACATCGTTCTCTCGTTTCAATGATGAGCAGGTAGAAAAAGCCAATATTGGTGGCCTTACCAAAATACTGCTGTGGGCAAAACAGCTACACCTGCAAACCTTCCTGTATATAGGTACGGCTACTATTTGCGGCAAAGATGTTACCCACCGCGTGGTGTACGAGGATGAGTCGCCCAACCTGGAGGCCACGCACCTTGTAAAATATACTTACACCAAAATGAAAGGCGAGCTCATCATACGCGAACATCTGCCTGCAGATAAGATACTGATAGCACGCCCGTCCATCATCATGGGCGATAGCCGTCCTATTATGCCGCGCTCCCCCGTTATACTGTGGGCAATGGCGACTATCAACCACCTGCGCCTGATACCGGTGAACGAACATTCGCAGCTCGACATTATACCGGTAAACTATGCTGCCGATGCTATCGTGGCACTGCTGTTTGCAAAGCGCAACCACACAGTTTACCATATATCTGCGGGCGAAGCCGGTGCCACTACGGCGCTGAGGCTTTCTAAGATGCTGTCATCTTATTTTGATGACATGCCACCGTTCAATTTCATCAATAACTCGATGTTGAACCAGGTAAAACATTGGACCAAAGACAGGCTGGCACCGGAGAGTGAACTATACACTTATAAGAACTACCTTGATTACTGGCACGAAACCTTTGAAGATAAAGGCAAGCTAAGACTGCTCTTCACCGGTCTTGACCCCTACCTGGGCTTTATGGAGCTGGGCCATGTGTTTGATAATACCCGCCTGCTGAAAGATGTGGGCATAGAAAACGCTGAACCTGCAGATGTGTACATGGAAAAATCGATGGCTTTTGTAGAAAAAATAGACATACTGGAAGGGGCCATAGACCCATAATGATACTAAAGGCTAAACTCCGGTTTAGCCTTTTACTATATAGGCGGCTGTATAGCGGTTACATTACATGTTATAAAACACTAACTTCGCTTCCGCTAAGCATGTTTACCTTTTACATTTTATATTGATCATGGGCTTATTCGATAAACTCTTTAAGCGAAATAAAGAACAGCAGGAACAGAAAGAGGCACTGGACGAGGGACTGAAAAAAACGAAAGAGAGCTTCTTTTCCAAGATAACAAAAGCCATTGCCGGAAAGGATAAGGTAGATGAAGAGGTGCTGGACCAGGTGGAAGATGCCCTGGTAGGTGCCGATGTGGGTATAGATACCACCGTAGCCATCATCAAGCGTATAGAAGAGCGCGTAGCGAAGGATAAATACCTGGGCACATCCGAGCTCAACCGCATATTACAGGAAGAGATCATGGGCATGCTTACGGAAGCCCCCTCTCACGAATTTGAAACCTTTGATATCCCCCCCGGAAAGAAGCCCTATGTGATACTGGTTGTTGGTGTGAACGGCGTGGGTAAAACCACCACCATAGGCAAGCTGGCATACAACTTCAAACGCAATGGTAAAAAAGTAGTACTGGGTGCTGCCGATACTTTCCGCGCTGCGGCTGTAGACCAACTGACCATATGGAGCGAGCGTACCGGTGTAGATATCGTAAAGAAAGAAATGGGCAGCGACCCCGGCTCTGTAGCCTTCGATGCCGTGCAAAGCGGTATAGCTAAAGATGCCGATGTGGTCATTATAGACACCGCAGGTCGCCTGCACAACAAGGCCTACCTGATGGACGAGCTGGGCAAGATACGCCGTGTAGTAGGCAAAAAAATGGCCGATGCACCGCACGAAGTATTGTTGGTATTGGATGGTAGCACCGGCCAGAATGCTTTGGAACAAGCCAAACAATTTACTGCCGCTACAGATGTTACATCACTCGCCATCACCAAGCTGGATGGTACCGCTAAAGGTGGCGTGGTATTGGCCATTGCCAACCAGTTTAAAATACCTGTAAAATATATAGGTGTGGGCGAAAAGATGGAAGACCTGCAGATATTCAACAAAGCAGAGTTTGTAGATAGCCTTTTCAACCTGGAAAAAGCGTAGCTGTTTATCTATTCCTGTAAATGATTTAATGCTTATCTTTTAGCATTAATGAAGCCATGGCATGTCATATCGATAGTAGCGCTGGTAATAGCGGTCACTACCCTGCTTTATTACAAGCAGGTAAGCACGCAGCATACAGATATAGATGCCCTGAAACAACAGGCATCGCGCATCGCACCACTCATACGCAATGGTAATATCATATACGGCGGCGATAGCAATAATGTGGAACTGCTGCTCAAAACCCGCTATGCATTTGCACCCATCGTATTACAGCATCGCCCTTTCTCTGTAGCAGATACTGTTTTAGAGATAAGGCCGCTTACAGATACAAACCGCATTGCGGCTACGCAAGTGCTATACAGTGCTGCTGATAGCTTTTATATTTACCGGCTGGTTATACCTATGTAATGCAAAGGACATCGTTATACATACTACTGTCGGGTGTTTTAATATGCTTTGCCAGCATAGTGTATTTCTATGGCTTGGTCTTGCACCTGCCATTCCTTGTTATTGTGTTGTTGTTTCTTGCAGGTGGCTATGGTATTGGCAGATGGGCTGCCGGTATCAAAACAGAAATGGACACGTCACCCAACAGGGGCCATATCGCTATCATAGCTATTGGCTTGTTCCTCATTGCCACAAAGACTTTGGAACTGGTACAAAAGTACGGCGTATGGGATGCCTGGGCTATCTGGAACCTGCATGCCAACTACCTGCAAAACGCGGCTACTTGGCAAAACATGTTTCAAAACACACTGCATGCACACCCCGATTACCCTTTGCTGCTACCAAATACAATAGCTTTCCTAAACAATGTTTTTGGTACGGGCAACGTAATATATACAGCATTCAGTTTTCATTTTGCTATCACCCTACTCATACCGCTGCTTATATTCCTGCAGCTACATGCCCGCAGTTTCATCTTAGCCATACTGACCCTATGGTATTTCGCTACCGATGATACATTTATAATACAGGGTGCTTATCAACTGGCCGATGTATTATTGGGGTTCTTCTATCTCGCTGCCTGCATTGCTGTGGATAGCATTAAGGATGATAAAAAGATGGTTGCTGTCACTGCATTTCTGCTCGGTGCTGCTATGTGGACCAAAAACGAAGGCATTATATTCTCCTGCCTGTTCCTCATCTTCCATGCACGCACCTTGTTTTCAAAGCCGCATATCCGGTATGCATTATCAGGCATAGCGTTGCCGCTACTTACACTCCTTTTTTTCAAGATAGCTTATGCACCGGCAAATGATATTGTGAACGGGCAGGACCAAAGCACGCTTGCCAAGCTTACAGATGTATCGCGCTACAAGCTGGTTTACGATTCATTTAAGGATGCCATCTATCAATACTTTTACTTCCCCGCTTGTGCTGTTTGCCTCAGCATACTGGTAGCACTGGTGCGCAATAAAATGTCCGGTATGAATATATTACTAGTACTTGCCTGCTGCTTGTGCTACCTATTGGTATATATCATCACTCCTATCGACCTGGAATGGCATTTGCAAACCTCCATCCAGCGGGTACTGATGCAATTGATGCCGGCTACAGTTTATGCATCGGCTATGTACTTTACCGGCGATTCTATTTTCCGTTTTCGCGCAACATTTCTAAAAGGTCGTTAACACCTTCTGTAGCGGGCTTTTCTATGACTATTACGTTGTTGTAAATGCTTATCGAAGGTATCTTTTTATCAATAACATACTTCGGAACTTCATGCCTTACATAATCTACCAATCCTGCCGCGGGGTACACCACCAGCGATGTGCCTACCAGCACAAAAATATCAGCACTATGCATCACAGGTATGGCATCTGCTATTCTAGGCACAGGCTCTTCAAACCATACAATGCTGGGCCTCAGCTGCGCACCATCTTCTGCCGTATCTCCAAGTTTTATATCATCGTATATCGGGTAAGAAAGCTGTTGGTTGCGCTCGCTGTGCATTTTAAATATCTCACCATGCAGGTGCAGCACGTTGGTAGATCCCGCACGCTCGTGCAGGTCATCTATATTCTGGGTAATGATATGCACATCGTAGTCGGCCTCCAGCGATGCCAGTACTTTATGGGCATGATTGGGCTGCGCTTCACGCACACCCCGGCGGCGCATGTTATAAAAGTCGAGCACCAACTGCGGGTCGCGTTTCCAGGCACGCGGGGTGGCTACATCTTCTATATTGTATCCTTCCCACAGCCCGTCGCTATCGCGAAAGGTACGCAGGCCGCTTTCGGCACTAATACCTGCCCCGGTCAATACCACTAATTTTTGTCTAACCATAAATACTGGTTTTCAACAAAAATAATGGACTTGCAGTTTTTTTAGCTGCTTATCATTTTTATGCAAACAGGGATGCTTATTACCAGCACCGATATCGTAAGGGCTATAACCTTTTGCCTGCGCTGGCGTTGGGGCGATTCGTGGTGTTTTCTCAGCTTTCGCTGCCTTTCAGATGTTTTCTTCCTGGTGTTCATAACGTAAAAATGCGGCTTTGATAGCCGCATTTTCAAATATTCTTTTTCTGTTAACCACTGTTTAACACCTTATCCCGCCGGTTGCAGGCTTTCCTTCAGGTGCTTCAGCATATCTGCAGTCATTTTATCCAGGTCAAAGTTGTGCTTCCAGCCCCAGTCTGCCCTTGCTGCACTGTCATCTATGCTTTGAGGCCAGCCATCAGCTATCTGCTGCCTGAAATCAGGGGTGTAGCTTATTTCAAAAGCGGGTATATGCTTTTGTATGGCTGCAGCTATTTCTTTGGGTGAAAAGCTCATGGCGCTCAGATTATAAGCCATGCGCGATAGTATTTTTTCAGCAGGTGCTTCCATCAGTTCTATGGTGCCGCGTATAGCGTCGTCCATATACATCATGGGCAGGTATGTATTTTCTGACAAGAAGCTGGTGTATGTACCGTTCTTCAGTGCTTCATGATATATTTCTACTGCATAGTCAGTAGTACCACCACCCGGTTCAGACTTCCAGCTGATAAGGCCCGGGTAGCGTATGCTGCGCACATCCAGTCCCCAGCGCTGGTTATAATACTGGCACCACAGTTCGCCGGCATATTTGCTGATGCCATATACCGTACGTGGTTCCACTATTGTTTTTTGTGGTGTTTCCTGCCTTGGTGTGGTAGGGCCAAATACAGCTATTGAGCTTGGCCAGTACACTTTGGTCAGCTTTTCCTGCACGGCTATATCCAGCACTTGCAGCAGGCTTTGCATGTTGATGTCCCATGCACGCTTCGGGTCTTTTTCTCCCGTTGCAGATAGCAATGCTGCGAGCAAATATATCTGTGTAATACCCTCTTTCTTTACCAGTTCCAATGTTGCTGCAGCATCCATGGCATTCAGCACAACATACGGCCCTGTCCCTTCTAATAAGGCATGCTGCACAGGGCGTATATCGCTGGCTATTACATTGTTTTCACCATATAGCTTACGCAATGCCAGTGTCAGCTCTACGCCTATTTGCCCGCAGGCACCCATTATCAGGATTTTCTCGTTTTTCATTTGAAACTGCAAGAAGGGGTATAAAATATATTTAAAGTTTGTTGTTGCTGTAATATACTACAAGCCATTCTTTTCTTTTACCAGCTTGATGAAATCATCAAACAGGTAGCGCGAATCGTGCGGGCCGGGAGTGCTTTCGGGGTGATATTGTACCGAGAAGGCCGGCTTATTTTTCATACGGATACCTTCTATCGAACCATCATTCAGGTTAATATGGGTAACCTCTACTTTATCAGAGTTACGCGCTGCTTCCGGCTCCACACCAAAACCGTGGTTTTGTGTAGTTATTTCGCTCTTGCCGGTTATCAGGTTTTTCACCGGGTGGTTCAGCCCGCGGTGTCCGTGGTGCATCTTAAAGGTAGGTATATCATTGGCACGGGCCAGCAGTTGGTGCCCAAGGCATATGCCAAACATGGGCTTTTCATCTGCTATCACTTCCCTTACGGTTTGCACGGCATATTCCATAGATGCCGGGTCGCCGGGGCCATTGCTGATAAATACACCGTGTGCATTAAACTCTTTTACGGTATCGTACTTGGTTTTAGCAGGAAATACTTTCAGGTATGCCCCCCTGTCCGACAGGCATTGCAGTATGTGGCGTTTTACGCCGAAGTCCATCACCGCTATGCGCAGCTCAGCATCTGGGTTACCGAAAGTATAAGGTTCTTTTGTGCTTATTTCAGAAGATAGCTCCAGGCCATCCATACTCGGCACTTTGTCCAGTTCTGCTTTCAGTTGTGCAGGGTCGCTTATTTCTGTGCTGATGATACAGTTCATGGCACCTTTGCTGCGCACATGCTGCACCAGCGAGCGGGTATCTACATCGTAGATGGCTACTATGTTATTTTCTACCAGGTAATTCTTCAGGCTGTCATCTGCCGTCATGCGGCTATAGCGGTCGGTAATGTTTTTACAGATAAGCCCGCGGATCTTTACAGAATCGCTCTCTACATCTTCATTCTTTACACCATAGTTGCCTATGTACACGGTGTTCATTATCAACACCTGTCCTGTGTAAGAAGGATCAGTAAATACTTCCTGGTAACCGGTCATACCGGTATTAAAGCAAAGCTCTCCACCACTGGTACCCTTTGCTCCAAAGGCCTTACCTGTGAAGAAGGTGCCGTCTTCTAACAATAAATACGCGGGAAAACTAACAGATTGTGTAGCGGGCATAAAAAAACAAATTGCGCAAAGGTAAGGATTTGTTAGCGAATGTCCTCAATCATTTTGGGTTAGTTTTTCACATCTTTAGTCCGCCAATGTCCATGTAGAAGTGCGGCCTATCAGGGAAATACCCACATATCCGCGCAAGTCTAGTTTGTTGCCCTTATAAGTTATTTTGCAGGAGTATGTTTTGCCGTTTTTAGGATCGTAAATGGTAGCATCGCCATATTCCTTATCGCCGTCTTTTTTCAGGCCTCTCAGTATCACTAACCCCACTATAGGCTGGGCACGTTTGCTCTTATCCGGGTTTTCCTCATCCACTTTGGGTTTACCGTTTTTCAGCGGTTCGCTCAGCCATATGATCTTGCCGTAAAACTTACCATCCTTGGCCTTATACACTTGTATTTTCGATGTCTTTTCCTGGTTATACCATACCTTCTCTATCTGGTCTTGCGCCAAGGCACTTGATTTGAAAGCAAAGGAAACAATAACCGTCAGTGCTATATAAGAAAAGAATTGCTTCAGCATAAAAGGACATGTTTTGTTATCCTAATATACTGAATTTATAGCACATGCTTAGTTGGCATCTTCCAGCGAGCCTACACCATTGATGTCTGATGTAGTAGTAGGGTGCCCTTTATAACTCACCTCTCCTGCCCCATTGATGGTCACATCCAGTTTTTCGGTAGCGGTCAGTTGTATATCTCCCGCACCGCTTACCTTCGCTTTTACCACTTTGGCCTGCAGCGGAAATGCTTCTACATCGCCGGCACCGCTTACTTTATAGCTCGCCGTATTTACAGTACCGCCATTCACTGTCAGGCTGCCTGCACCGGTCAGGGTTGCGGTAAAACTCTGCGCTGTAACATTGGCAATGGTAATATCACCGGCGCCACTCACTTTCAGGTTGAAGTCATTTTGTATAGTGCCTTGTATCTCGGCATCTGCGGCACCTTTTATCGCCAGGCTATTCAGCGACGGGACGGTTATGGTAGCTACCACATCTTTATCCAGGTCAAAGTGTATCAGTTCGTCCTTATCTATTATCAGCTTGCCGTTTACTACATCCGTCTTTATATCTTCCAGTATATTGGCATAGCCCGAAAGCTGTATGCCCGGCGTAGCACCCGGCTCTACTTTTATTATTGCTGTAACGGGTGCAGATACTTCCACATCTGTAAACGCGGCCACGGTACGGGTTACGGTAGTGGCAGGCCCTTTACCGTGTTTTACATTACGCTTGCACGATGCGGCCAGCAATACAATACCAAACAGTAATACAAAAGCCAGGCTCTTTTTCATAATGAGATATATACAGGTGTTAGTAGAAGATGCTTAGATCTGTGTTTTATTGCTGCGCCACCACACAAAGCCTACCGTACCCAATATCATCAATGGCAATGCAGCCAGGTATAAAATGCCGCCATTCAGGCCACGTGCGCTCTTATCATCAAGCCCGGCAGCTGTTTTGGTACACATGGCGCAGCCCTGTGCATGCACCGCAGGTGCGGCAGTCATAGTCAGTGCCAATATCAACAACCACTTTTTCATACTATAAAATTAAGGCAATTGTATTTACAAATATACTAAACATAATAGGGCGATATCAGCAGGTATACCAATACCCCGGTGATGCTCACATACAACCATAAAGGCCAGGTATATTTTGCCAGCTTTTTATGCTTCTCAAACTCACCCGTCAGCGACCTGTATGCAGTAAAAAGTATAAATGGCAATATTATAGCCGCAAGGAAAATATGCGTTATCAGTATCACAAAATAGAAATAGCGGATAAAGCCTTCGCCGCCAAACCTGGTATCGCCTGCCAGCAGGTGGTGTGCTATGTAAGACACTAAAAACAGTATGGAAAGGAACATAGCCGCCAACATCTGCTTTTTATGCGCCACATATCTTTTCTGTTTGATGGATATCAAAGCCAGGATAAGCAGTATGGAAACACAAGAGTTGATAACAGCATTTATCAGGGCAAATACATGCACATCAAAACCCAGGTCTACATCCAGTTTCACTTTCGATAGTATCACTACTGCGGCAAATACCACAAACGATACTACAAATATCAATAGCCTTGCCTGCTTGTCATTCTTCTTTAAAACGGGGGATAACATATCCTTATTTTTTAGGTCTTTTTTCTAATGTCAGCAGCACGATATCGTCCGCACATTTCTTCATTTCTTTTTCGTTCAGGCCATCGTAGTAGCCACGTATATGCCGGGCAGTATCCAGCACCACTACCTTCTGTGTATGGATAAAATCTTCCGCGCCGCCGGTGGTTGGTGCCATTACTACTTTCAGCTCATTGCGGGCATAGTTGTAAATGGCATTTCTGTCGCCTGTCATAAACCACCAGTTATCATGGTTCACATGATAGCCATCAGCATAGGTGCGCAGAGCCTGGAAACTGTCTTTCGCTGGGTCAACGGTTATGGAAACCAAATGCACCGTGTTTTGAAGGGAGCTTTCGCGTTTAGGGTCTTTACGAAATGCCTTCTGCAAAAGGGTCATGTTATTGGTCAGCTTGGGGCACACCGTCGGGCAGGTAGTGAAGAAAAAATTCACCACCACTATCTTCCCTTTCAAGTCTTTATTCAAGGATACCAATTGCCCCAACTGGTTAGTAAGGGTCAGATCATCTACCTTCTGATATACGGTATCTCCGTTTATTACAGTGTCGACACCGTAATATGCCGGCAGCGATATGATTTTCTTAGATACAGAGCGCTGCACCTTTACCTGGTAGTATATAAAAAAAGCGAGCGGTAGCAACAATGCTACCGCCAGGCCTTTTATAAATTTATTATTCGAGTTTTTCTTATTCATCACTTATTCAAAATACGCATCCGCTATTGCTTACTTAAGGCCCGACCAGTTATTCATATGCAGCCAGAAACCACCATCCATCAGGAAGGCAATGATAAACCATACAAACAGCGTCAGCGGTATCAGTACAGTTATCATAAAGCTCTTAACCTCATCGCCAAGGTGCATGAAAACGGATACGATGTAACCCGCTTTGAACAATGTAAGTGCCAGGAAGAAGAAAGCCAGCAGGCCTTTAGGCATGGAGTGACTGAAGAACATACCCAGTACTACTTCTACCACTGTTACAGCCAGCAGTATCCAGAATACTTTCCAGATGCGGCCTATTTGTTTTTTACTTTCAGAAGAGTTGATGTCTGTATGATGAGACATTACGCCTGAGTACAATTTAGACTGATCCCCTTCGTACAGGTGTTGTATATCGTTGCTATGATTATGAGCTGACATGCTTAATACAAGATTTGTAGTTGTGAAAAAATGAAAATTACAGCAGGTAGAAACAAGTGAATACGAATACCCACACCAGATCTACAAAGTGCCAGTAAAGGCCTATTTTTTCTACCATTTCGTAGTGGCCCCTTCTATCATACACACCATTTATGGTGTTGATAAGTACCATTATCAGCAGCACCACACCACTGGCTACGTGGCCACCGTGGAAACCGGTAATAGTAAAGAAGTAGTTATAGAAATCGTGTGTAGCTTGCATGCCACCGGCAGGTAGGGCGGCCACTACATCAGGATTTTTCATGTTAAAGAAATGCTCTATGCTCGATAACGGAGCAGTAGAATCTGTAAAAGACCCCCACCATGCACCTTGATGGTGTAAGTGCGTCCACTCCCATGCCTGGCAGCTCAGGAAGCAAATACCACCTATGATGGTCCACAAAAGCCATTTGATAACACCCTGGCGGTCGCCATAGTGACCGGCGTGTACTGCCAGTACCATCGTTACCGAACTCATGATCAGGATGAAGGTCATCAAGCTCACAAACAGCAGTGGCAGGTTTGCATGGCCCATGAACGGGAATGCATGGAATACCTGGTTAGGGTCGGGCCACACTGTACTGAAAAAACGGGTAGTACCGTAAGAAATAAGGAAAGCGCCGAATGTGAATGCATCCGTAAGCAGGAAGAACCACATCATCATTTTACCATAACTCACGTTGAACGGCGAACGTCCACCTCCCCATACTTTCGTTTCGGCTGTTGTAGCTGAAGCTTGTGCCATAGATTTTATTAGTTACTATTATTTATTGGTTGCGAATTTGGGTGCTAATTTCTAAAGTTTTTTATTGATTTGCCAGAAAGAATACAAATAAATAAATCCACAATACATCTACGAAGTGCCAGTACGATGCTACGATCTCCAGCCCGGTGGTATTATACACCTTTACGTGTGTTCTAAAAGCACGGAAAAATACTATTAATAATGCAATAATACCACCCGCTATGTGCAAAAGGTGCAGCCCGGCTATAATGAACAGGAAAGACTCGCTCGGGTTACCATCTACACGCACATTGCTGGCATATAATTGTTGAAAACCCACCCATTGCAAGGCCATGAACAGGATGCCCAGTACCAGGGTAGCTGTTACCAATACACGGTATTGGGGCATTTTGCGCTGTTTGAAAGCCCGCACACCCAATATCATGGTCACACTGGAAAGCAGGATGGCTACTGTTGATATGGTAAAAACATTGGGCAAATGATAATATACCCAATTCCCCTGCGCCTGCCTTACTATATAAGCGCTGGTCAGTCCCGCAAACATCATGGCAATGCTGCCCATAGCTACCCATAGGGCAAACTTATGCGGATGTATCTTTCTTCTTTCTGCTGTTGAAGGCACGGCTCCCTGCATCATTTTATTAATTATTTTACATCTTATCAAACAACAATGCCAGCAATACTACCGGCAGGTATATAAAGGATGCGAACATTACACGCCGGGCCGATTTATAATCATTACGTATATAAAAGGCTACCGAAGCTATAAAGTAAAATATTCCGCAGGCAATGCTCACCCACATGCCTATATTTCCTGCCATACCTATCACGCGCGGTGTTATGGCCAGGGGCACCAGTATAATACTATAGAACATGCATTGCAAGGCTGTGAACCTGGAGCTGCGTTCTTGTGATGGCAGCATACTGATGCCGGCTTTTTTATATTCGTCATATCCTACCCAGCCTATGGCCCAGTAGTGCGGAAATTGCCAGAAGAATTGTATCAGGAAAAGGATCCAACCGCCTACGCCCAGTGAACCGGTAGCAGCTACCCAGCCCAAAAGCGGGGGCAAAGCACCGGGAATAGCGCCTATCAGCACCGCCACGGGGTGCACCCTTTTCATAGGGGTGTAGGCAAAACCATACAGCATCAGGGAAGTAAAGCTTAATATGCCTGCCAGCGGGTTGAAGACCACGGCCAGCAGCAGGGCACCTGCCAAACCGGCTATACCTGCTATGGCCCACGCTTCTGTAGCACTCATCCTGCCATCGGGCAAGGGGCGGTACATGGTACGCTTCATTTTAGCATCGCCTTCCTTCTCTAATATTTGATTGATGGTATTGGCACCGCCGGTAACCAGGATGCCGCCAATGAAAAGTGTCAGGACTTTATCCCACTGAAAACTGGTATTGGGGGCCAGCAGGTAGCCTATCACGCTTGAAAAAACGACCATGAAGCTCAGATTAGGCTTCAAAAGCTGGCTATAGTCCTTAAACTTAGCCATTACCCAAAGGCTCTCTTTGGCTTTAATTGGCGCTTCCTGCAACATTCCTTAACAGAAGATTAATGAAAAAGTAGCGCAAAGGTAGGCGATAAAAGGTGGAAAAGCTAATTTACCCGCCAAAATATGACACAGTGACTCGTAGGTAGCCACATAGCAAAAAGCAGCTAATATCATAGCTGCCTTTTACAAAAGTTCATGTCAGCAAATAGCTACCAGTCCTGCCTTGAAATAACAAAATTGAACTGCCCGTTAGAAAACGCTTTCATTGTATCATTCCTTTCCATTACAGCATTGCAGCTACCCGTTACTACATAAGTTTTAACGGCGTAACCCATTGTTGTATCTTTTTTAAGAAACGTTATATCATCAATTTTAATATTGAAAGCCTTATCTCCGGTATCTACAGAATACCAGGTACCATCCTGATATTCTTTATCAAAATTTAGCTCAGGCTGCACATTCTTATCATTGAAATATAGTGTCTTGCCTTTTAATGACAACAGTTCGCTTTCTGTCACCGTGTCTCCGCTTGGCCAGTTTAGCCGCAGGCCTACAGAAGGAAATAACTGCAAATCGCCTACCTGGTATCCCCCGGCCTCATCATAATAAAATGGCATGTATTGGGGGAAGTTAGCATTCAGATTGTAATCCGTGCCGTCAAATTTGAATTTAAAATAATACGGACTGGTATTGTTAGGGTTATTACCATTATTGTTCACGGGCTTGGTAGTGGTATTATCCTTACTACAGGCGGCTAATAAGAGAGTCAATGTGACAAGGCTAAAAGTTAGTTTTCTCATTTTAACTGTTATGTTTAAATATATACGGTGAATATAATGAGTAACTATTACCTGTGCAATATATCATTACCACAAAGGGAATCATACGTTTATTTAACGTATATTTGCACTATAAAATACTACATAAAAACTATCGGCAGCCCAATAATCCACAACACTTCCGCTATCGGTTCAAGTGGAAAAACTTTGAGAAAAATGAATAAACGCAACAAATCACAACAAGTCAATAAAATAACCTATTGATTTTCAATTGCAATAAACAAGAAGGAAAATATACTGCGGTTTTCACAACAAAACACAACAAATTACCAGCTACCGCTGGCGCCACCGCCGCCGCTGCTACCACCGCCAAATCCACCAAACCCACCACCGGAGCTGCCACCACCCCAGCCGCTGCCGCCGCCAAAACCACCACCGCCAACAAACCAGCCGCCACCACTATTGCCCCAGCCACGGTATCCACGGCCGCTCATATAGCTACCGCCACCACCGCCGCCTATCTTGCTCAGCACCCATAGCACCACGTACACACCTATTATCAGCAGTACTATCACTATGGCCGATGGGCTGCCGCCCCGCTTACGTTCTTTGTCATCATTGGTATATTCGCCCTTAGTTGCGGCTATCACGGCATCGGCAGCTTTGCTAAAGCCATCGTAGTAATTGCCTGCCTTAAAGGAAGGCGCCATTTCATTACGGATGATGCGCCCGGCCACTGCATCGGGCAAAGCCCCTTCCAGTCCGTAGCCTGTTGTGATGTTTATCTTACGGTCTTCTTTCGATGCCAGTATCAGCACGCCGTTGTCTTTGCCCTTCTGCCCTACGCCCCAGCGGTTAAACAGTTCTACACCATATTGGGATGGTTCGTAGCTGCCTATACTGGTCAGGGTCACAATGGTTATCTGGGTAGATGAGGTCTTCTCGTATTCCAGCAGCTTGGCTTCCAGCATTTCGCGCTGGCTGGCATCCAGCATACCGGCCATGTCGTTTACCAGCCTTGGCGGGTTAGGCCTTGGCGGAAAGTCCTCGTCACCTGCTAATGCGGGCATGGCTATAAATACAGCCAGCATGATGGCTATACATCTCGTCAGGAAAGCAGGAAGCTGTCTGGTCATTTACCAAATACTATTTCGTCGGGCAATTCATTCTTAGTAATCGTAGAGTCGTAAGGAAAGTGGGTGGCAAGGGCATCGCCCAGCTCATTTACACAGGTACAAAGCCCTGTGGCTATCTCACCACGCTTCAGGTGATCCTTCAGGTGCTGGGCAGCAGCCTCCCAAAATACGGGGCCACCTGCCTTCTCATATATCTCTTTATCACCCACTATGGCATACTGGTGGTCATCAATAGCCAGGTACACCAACACGGCATTACGCCTTTCTGTTTCTGCCATTCCCAGCAGGGCAAAAAGCTCCCAGGCGCGGTCCATAGCATCTACGTAGCTGCATTTGCTTTCTACATACACACGCACTTCGCCCGTGGTCTTGTTTTCAGCATTGCGTATACAAGCCACTACCTGCTCCTGCTGTGCAGGGCCCAGTAGTGGCTTCTTTTTGAATAGTGAGAACATGCTTTGCCGTTCCTTTAAGTTAAAACTGTACCTGTGGTGCTTTCTGTGCCGAAGCATCTGCTTCAAACATGCCTTTGGCAGTGAAGCCCATTATGCCACCAAATATATTATTGGGGAAGATGCGCAGCTTGGTATTATACTCCTGCACCGCATCGTTAAAGTTCTTACGGGCTACTGTTATACGGTTTTCAGTGCCTTCCAACTGATCTTGCAAGGCCAGGAAGTTCTGGTTAGCTTTCAGTTCAGGATACGCTTCCGATACCACCATCAGTCTGCCCAATGCCTGGCTCAGCTCACCCTGCGCACTTTGAAACTCGCGCAGCTTCTCAGGGGTAAGGTTATCCGGATTCACTTGTATAGATGTAGCCTTTGCGCGTGCATTGATCACATCGGTCAGGGTCTTTTGTTCAAAGTTGGCAGCGCCTTTTACCGTATTTACCAGGTTGGGTATCAGGTCGGCACGGCGTTGGTATTGGTTTTGTACCTCTCCCCACTTACTTTTAGAATTTTCATCCAGTGTCACCAGCGACTTCTGCACATTGCAGGTCATGCAACCGCCTATAAGCAGTAAGCCCAGTAAAACCATTAATAGAAGGGAACCTTTTTTCATTGTTGATAATTTTAGCCAAAAGTAGTGTTTCTTAATATACAAAAGACGCTACCGTCGGTCAGCGTCTTTTGCCCGTCGGTTAACGGGTATTTAATGAAGGTGAATATTATATGCGTCGTCCCATATAGAACCTGGCACTCAGGCCAAACATATTGTGCGGGAAGAAATCTACTTCGCTCACAAAGTTGATAGCGGGCTTAATATCGGCACTCAGGCCCAGTGGTATCTTTTTGAATACATATTCAACCCCACCTATACCGGATACGCCCAATATGGCACGGTTGTCATCCATCCACCTGCGCTCATCATCTACATAGCGCCAGCCACGGTCCCAAACACCACCATGCAAGCCGCCACCCATAAAAATGCGCCAGGAGGGATCAGGAAGTATGATATGAAACTCCAGCAAGCCCACTGCATTGAAGCTTTCGCCTTCCAGCCCCATGATGCCACCGGCATTCAGCTGGCCTTCAAAAGCCAAGAATTTATTCATAAATAGCTTGGCAGTAAAACCACCGCCATCCGGCGTAGCACGAAGGCCCAAACCGGCAGAACCAGCTTGTGCGCTTGCCTGTTGTGTAAATAATGTTCCGATAAACAATGCTGACAGTAACAAAAACTTTTTCATATAATTAATTTTGGTCTCAGAAATAAGCATTTATATAAACCGTGCCAAGTCTGCAAAGTTTATTCGCCGTTTTAACGCTTTTTTAATTGCAAAAGTTATTTTTGCGCACAAATCCAATTACGAGAGATGCAAGGTTTTGAAGCCACATTAACTTATGCCCGGGAGCAGGATGAAGTAGATATACTTTATCCCTTTCGTGAGCGTTTCCGCATTCCCCAACACGAAGGACGGGATGTATATTATTTCTGTGGAAACTCATTAGGGCTTCAACCTAAAAGTGTGGCCTACCTGATGGAGCAGGAACTGGAAGACTGGGCGAAGTATGGTGTAGAAGGACACTTCCAGGCACGTAACCCTTGGTTTTCATACCACAAATTGTTTAATGAAAGGTTATCTAAAATAGTAGGTGCAAAACCTGATGAGGTAGTAGCTACCAACACGCTGACGGTAAACCTGCACCTGCTGATGATATCCTTCTACAGGCCGGAGGGTAAACGATATAAGATATTGATGGAAGCAAGTGCATTCCCTTCCGACCAATATGCTGTGGAAACACAAGTGCGCATGCATGGCTACGACCCTGCAGATGCTATTATAGAAATAGCACCACGCCGGGGTGAACACATCATAGAAGAGCAAGACATACTACAAGCAATAGAAGATGCAGGTGACAGCCTTGCATTGGTAATGCTGGGTGGCGTTAATTACTATACCGGTCAGTTCTTCGACCTGGCAAAAATAACACAGGCCGCACACCGCGTAGGTGCTTATGCGGGTTACGACCTGGCGCATGCGGTGGGTAATGTGCCCCTGCAACTGCACGACTGGAATATTGACTTTGCATGCTGGTGCTCTTATAAATATCTGAACTCCGGCCCCGGAGGCGTAGGCGGCATCTATGTGCATGAGCATCATTATAGCAATCCCAAAATATTCCGCCTGGGCGGCTGGTGGGGCAATAGCGAAAGTACCCGCTTCAAAATGGAGAAGGGTTTTATACCGCAGAACAATGCCGGCAGCTGGCAAATGAGCAATGCGCCGGTATTCAACATGGTAGCGCACAACGCATCGCTGGACATATACGACAAGGCCGGCATGAAAGCCCTGCGTGAAAAAAGTGAACGCCTGACAGCCTACCTGGAATGGCTGTTAAGGCAAATAACACATTTACCATTCGAGATCATCACCCCGACAGATGCACAACGCCGCGGCTGCCAGCTTTCCATGCTGTTTGGCGAAAGAGGCAAGGAAGTGTTTGAAATACTGGCCGCTAATGGTGTGATAGCCGACTGGAGAGAACCGAATGTGATACGCGTAGCACCTGTGCCTCTTTACAATACTTATGAGGATTGCTACAAATTTTACGAGATACTGATGAGTATAAAATAATACAGAAAGAGCCTCTTTATGGAGGCTCTTTTGTTTTTCCTAACTTGCTACCTTTGCGACGCAAATGGCCATTTTCTACAATACCGATACACTACCTGCATTCAAAGATGCAGTCATTACTATAGGCACCTTCGATGGTGTGCACATGGGACATAAAGTTATTTTGCAGCAAATAGTAAAGCATGCAAAAGAAGCCGATGGCGAAAGCATCCTCATCACCTTTGAGCCACACCCCCGCAAACTGATAGCACCTGACCAGCCATTGAAAATACTAACCCCGCTGGAACAGAAGCTCCAATTGGTATTGAATGAAGGGGTAGACCATGTAGTTGTTGCACCCTTTACCCAAGCTTTTGCAGACCTTTCTGCTGAAGCGTACATCAAAGATTTCCTGGTAGCAAAATTCAAACCCCAGGCTATTGTAATAGGATACGATCACCGCTTTGGGCATGACCGCGCGGGAGACATAAGCCTTCTGAAAAAGCATGCTGCCACACATGGCTATACCGTATATGAGATACCGGCACAACTGATAGAAGAAGCTGCTGTAAGCTCTACCAAAATACGCAATGCCATACAAGCCGGCCACGTAAGTGAAGCAACTCAAATGCTGGGCAGGCATTACAGCATTAGGGGTACGGTAATACCTGGAGCCAAGCTTGGCAGGACCATTGGCTTCCCCACCGCCAATGTGCAACCACAGGATGCCGATCAACTGATACCAGAAAAGGGTGTGTATGCCATACAGCTACAATGGAAAGATCAAGGCTATAACGGCATGCTGAACATAGGCAACCGCCCTACCGTGAGCAATGAATTAACGCTACACATAGAGGCGCACCTGTTCGACTTTAGTGAGGATATTTATGATGAAACGGTAGAGATCATATTTGTGCAACGCTTGCGCGATGAGGTGAAATTCCCATCGCTGGATGCATTGAAGGATCAACTGCAAAAAGATAAAGCAGCAGCCATGCACGCCCTGCTTTAAGCAGCCTCCATTTTACCTACCATTTCCTTTAGCAGTTCTGTATCCGCCACATTGCTGTCTATACCTACGGCACGTGCACTGTATTCGCCAAGTAGCATCATGCAGTACTCTACTTTGTGCAAAGGCCAGTGACGCGCTATTTCTAGTATTTTACGTCCACCCCACCCTAATACTGCATTTATTTCCTTTTCTGTTTTCTGATGCAGGAAATTGGCCTGGTATAGTTTATTGAAATGACTATAAAACGATCCTATCATCAGTACCATTGGCGCCGATTTAGGATTGGCTACAAAATAAGCCAGCATGCGATACAGCTTATCCTTATCGCCCGATGTCAGTGCTTCGGGAAACTCGAACACATTATACTCGCGGCTGATGCCGATATATTTCTGTATCATTTCTGCCGTCAGGGCAGGTTCATTAGGCACGTTAATGCGCACCTTCTCTATTTCATTGGCTATCTTCTGCAGGTCGTTGCCCAGGTAGGTAGCCAGTATTTGCGATTCCCGCTCTCCTACGGTAAAACCTATCTCTCGTCCATATCCCTGTATCCAGCCCGGCATATTATCATCCTTCACTTTCTCTGATGTAAAGTGTATGCCTTTCGCCTTCACATCTTTCAGCATTTTGCTACGGCCATCGGCCTTTTTAAAACGGTGTTCTATCAGGAAGATAGTAGTGGGCGAAGGATTGGCTATATAACCTGCCAGTTCGTTCAGCGAGCGCATCTGGGCAGCATCTTTCAATATCACTACCTGCCTTTCGGCAAACATGGGAAACCTGCGACAGGCATTCACCACATCGGCCCACTCCACATCTTTACCATACAGCACCATCAGGTTAAAGTCCTTTTCATGGGGCTGCAATATCTTTTCCTCAAAATACTGCGTTATCATATCCAGGTAATACGGCTCCTCGCCATCTACCAGGTAAACAGGTGCATATTGCTTTGCCTCTAAAGATTGTACCAGCTTCTTGAATTCTGCCGTCATATTATTATTCTGTCACGTATACCGGTTCGGGATGGATGTGGGGCAAGCCTTTCAGGTGCAGATACACTTTCGCGGTGGTCAATACATCCTGCATGCAATACTTAGCTATGCGCGGCAGGTCTTTCTCTTTCCAGAAAACATCGGCCACCATGCTGCCATCCATATCATCTTTGGGCGAAGGTATTCCTAATACTTCTGCCAGCAAAGACAATGAAGTAAAATGCTTATAATCGCCAAAGCGCCACATATCCATCGTGTCGATATGATTCACTTCCCATGGTTTTTTGCCACTCAGTTGCATCATTTCTGGCAGGGCAATACCATTGATGATCATCCTGCGGCACAGGAAAGGGATATCAAATTCCTTGATATTGTGGCCGCAGAAAACAGTATTCGGATAGAATTGCAATACTTTGCCCAACAGTTCCACAAAATCGCGCAATAATGTAGCCTCCTCCTCATTTGCTACCGATTTTAACCTCAGCTTCCACACTTCGCCGTTTTGCTGCAGGCTGCCCACTACAATGCATACCACCTTGGCAAATTCAGAAAAGATACCGGCGCGTTCAGAAAAAAGCATGGATGGATCTGCATTTTCAACCTGGCTGCTCTTTAAAAACCTTGATTTCTTGTCCCACTCCATTTGCAAACGTTCTGTTAAAGAATGATAATCAGGCATTAATGGCACGGTTTCTATATCGACAAACAAGATGTGTTTTAAGTAATCCATCAAAACGATAATTATATTTGTTATCGAAAGTAATAAACTAACCAATATCAATAACATATGAGTCAAGAACAAGCAAATCCAACGCCGCAAGGCACACCGCTAAAACCCGTTCAACCTCAGCCACCTAAAAAGAACAATACATGGCTGTATATAGGCATCATAGCCGTATTGCTGGGTACCAATATCTACCTGTTCAGCAGCCGAAGCAAAATGTCTTCCCAGTTGGACACGACTACCACACAATTCAATGAATCGGATTCTTCGCGCAAGGCTGTAGAAGGCGAATACAACGCCGCCTTGGCCCGTTTGGATGAGCTGGTTTCCAAGAACACGCAAATGGACAGTGTTATTACCGACCAGAATGGTGAAATAGCCAGGCTGCGCAAACAGATAGATGGCATCGTTAAAAACAAAAATGCTACAGCTGCCGACCTGGGCAAAGCTAAAAGGCTGATAGCTGAACTGAATGAAAAAACGAAAACATACGAAGAACGTATAGCACTACTGGAAGCAGAAAATACCAACCTTACCAATACCAACACGATCATAACAAAAGAACGTGATTCTGCTGTAACACAAAATGTGGGCCTGCAACAAAAAGTGCGCATGGGTGCTGTATTACACGCATCAAACATCCGCATGACGCCAATAGACATACGCAGGGGCGGCAAGAAAGAAAAAGAAACCAGCAAAGCAGGCAGAACAGATGTAATGCGCATCATGTTTGACATAGATGAGAACCGCATAGCAGAAAGCGGCAAGAAAGATGTGCACCTGCGCATCAGCAGCCCTGAAGGACAATTGCTGAGCAATGCAGCTTATGGTTCCGGTGTAACTACCGATGCTGAAGGCCGCCCGCTGAACTATACACTGGTGAAACAAGTAGACCTGCAAACTAACCAGCCCGTTAAAAATGTAATCGTTGACTGGAACCAGGATAATGACTTTAAGAAAGGCACTTACAACATAGAACTCTATAACGACGGCTATAAAATTGGTGGTGGCAATGTTACATTGCGCTAACAAAAAATAGCTATCTTTATAGCATACAGCAGGAATGCTGCATTATGTATCATTGTTAACAATTACATAATGCAGCATTCCTTTTTTGTTCACAACCATAGCTTTAATATTGTGCCGGATTTAGAAGACCATATGGAAGTATTACCTGGCAAGATACTAATTGTCGATGACGAACCGGATATAGTTGAATTCATCAGCTATAACCTGAAAGGAAAAGGTTACCTGATCTCTACTGCAAGGGATGGTGTAGAAGCCATCAGAAAGGCAAAAGACTTCCATCCCGACCTGATACTGCTCGATATCATGATGCCTAACAAAGATGGGCTGCAAACGATAAAAGAGCTACGCCAGATGCCGGAGTTTGAAGAAACTGCCATCATCTTCCTGACAGCACTCAGCGACGAAAAATCGGAGATAGAAGGTTTGAAAATAGGCGCTGATGATTACATCGCCAAGCCTATAAAACCGGAACTGCTGGCTACCCGCATCCGCACGGCTCTGCGCCGTTTCCGCAAGGATGATGAGCAAGACCAGAAACTAAGCTTCGGCGACCTGGAAATAAACAAGACCAAGTTTACAGTTACGTACAAAGGCAATGAGATCATTCTTGCCAAAAAAGAGTTTGAGCTGTTATCGTTACTGGCATCAAAACCAGGGCGTGTATTTCTGCGCAATGAAATACTGCAACGCGTATGGGGTACCGATGTGATAGTTGGCGACCGCACCATAGATGTGCACATTCGTAAAATACGCCAGAAGATAGGCATAGACCTTATAACAACTGTAAAAGGCGTAGGTTATAAGTTTGAAATGGCGTAGTTTAGACTGCTATGTCATCAGTGCTCAATACCAAAAATCTGTCTCCGCGGCTTTTGTCGTCTATTACAGCGCTGATAATAGCCACAGCTAATGCCCTTTTAAGTCTTTTAGTACGTGCCGAGTGGTATATGCCGCTTATCGTATTTATAGTTACTTTCATCATTGTATATTGGCTATACTACTACACCTTGCAGCGCTTCATCTACCGGAAGATAAAGCTGATATATAAATTCATCTACCAGATAAAGGCCAGCAAAAAGGAAGAGTTTTTCTACAACAACATATTGCCGCAAAAGTCTATCGAAGAAGTAAGTGAAGACGTGCAGCGCTGGGCTACCCAAAAGAAAGATGAGATAGAAATGCTGCGCGCCAATGAGCAGTTCCGTAAAGAGTTCCTGATGAACCTGGCACATGAACTGCGCACACCGGTATTTACGGTACAAGGCTACGTAGATACGCTTCTTAATGGCGCACTGGATGACCCGAATGTGAATCGTAAGTTTTTACAAAATGCCACAAAAGGCATCGATAGGCTGGTACGACTGCTGGATGACCTGGATGAGATATCTAAACTTGAATCCGGCCGCATCCCCATCATACAAGAGTCTTTCAGCATACAAGACCTGGTGAAAGATGTGTATGAAGAACTATCGCTGAAAGCAAAAGACAAAAACATACAACTGCTGCTGAAGAAAGGTACAGAACGTACGCTGGAAGTGTACGCCGATAAGCCTAAAATAAAACAGGTGCTGGTAAACCTGATAGAGAACAGCATTAAATATGGCAATGAAGGTGGCACCATCACTGCAGGTTTTTATGAAGTAGATGAAAACCACGTATATGTTGAAATATCGGATGACGGGCCGGGCATAGCAGAAGAACACCTGCCACGCATCTTCGAGCGCTTCTACCGTGCCGACCGCAGCCGTAGCCGTGAAATAGGCGGTACGGGCCTGGGCCTTGCCATTGTAAAACACATCATAGAAGCACATGGGCAGACAGTGACGGTTCGCAGCGCGCTGGGAGTAGGCTCCTCTTTCGGTTTTATGCTGGAAAAAGGCAGGGAGTAAACATTGCAATTCTTTCAATGTAAGTCGTTTCATAAAGTTTAACGCCTCATCTTTTCCTTCTTTGGCATTCTTGCCTTAGCTTCGCGCGCGTAACCGAAAGACTTAAACAATGACTCCACAAAAAATAACAATGGGCGCTGATGGCCTGTTGAACGTGCCGGAAAATCCTATTATACCATTTATAGAAGGTGATGGTATAGGCCCAGATGTTTGGAGCGCCAGCCGTTTAGTGCTGGATGCTGCGGTGGAAAAATGCTATGGTGGCAAACGCAAAATAGAGTGGAAAGAAATACTGGCCGGTGAGAAAGCCTTTAACCAGACAGGTGAATGGCTGCCTGCTGAAACACTGGAAGCTGCTAAAGAATATATCGTATCTATAAAGGGGCCATTGACGACACCAGTAGGTGGTGGCATCCGCTCACTGAACGTGGCTATGCGCCAGGAGCTGGACCTGTATGTGTGTCTGCGCCCTGTACAATGGTTCCACGGTGTACCTTCACCGGTACGCCACCCGGAAAATGTAGATATGGTTATCTTCCGTGAGAATACCGAAGACATCTACGCAGGTATCGAATTTAAAGAAGGTACGCCGGAGGCTAAGAAAATGCTCGATTTCCTGACCAATGAAATGGGTGTTTCTAAAAAAGTACGCTTCCCTGAATCCTCTTCATTCGGCATCAAGCCGGTTTCTAAAGAAGGCTCAGAACGCCTGGTACGTGCAGCCATCCTGTATGCGCTGGAGCACCGCAGGCCATCGGTAACACTGGTGCACAAGGGCAACATTATGAAGTTTACCGAAGGTGGCTTCAAAACCTGGGGTTATGAAGTAGCTACCCGCGAGTTTGGCGATAAAGTGTACACCTGGGAGCAATGGGAAAAAGCGAAGAAAGAAAAAGGCGAAGAAGCTGCCAATGAAGAAATAAAAAGCGCAGAAGCAAACGGCAAACTGATTATAAAAGATGTGATAGCCGATAACTTCCTGCAGCAAATACTGCTGGCCCCTAAAGACTATTCAGTAGTAGCTACGCTGAACCTGAATGGCGACTACATATCTGATGCGCTGGCTGCGGCTGTAGGTGGCATAGGTATCGCACCGGGTGCCAACATCAACTACAAAACAGGCTATGCAGTGTTTGAAGCTACGCATGGTACGGCACCCCGCTTTGCCAATACAGATACCATGAACCCATCTTCGCTGCTGCTGAGCGGTGTGATGATGCTGGAATATATGGGCTGGAAAGAAGCGGCAAACTGCATACTGGAAGCACTACGTACTACCATCATGCGCAAACGTGTAACGATAGACTTCTACAACCTGATGAATGATGCTACTCTGCTGAAAACAAGTGAGTTTGCAAGGGAAATAGTAAAAAGCCTGTAATGCAGGATATTGCATCGTACATCGATCATACGATACTAAAACCAACCACTACTAGTGGCGATATAAAACGGCTGTGTGAGGATGCATTAACGCATCATTTCGCAGCCGTTTGCGTTCCCCCATATTTTGTAGTGCAGGCCAAAACGATGCTAGAAGGCAGCGCGGTAAAAGTGGCTACCGTAGCGGGTTTCCCCATTGGCTATACTACCATAGCATCGAAACTGCAGGAAATAGACGAAGCCCTGGCAGCCGGTGCTGATGAAATAGATATGGTGCACAACATAGCAGCCGTAAAAGAGCAAAACTGGGACTACCTGCATAAAGAAGTAGCTGCGTGTACAGAAAGAGTACATGAAACAGGTAGGGCCATTAAAATAATTATAGAAAGCGGTGTGCTGACCGATGATGAAATTATAAAGTGCTGCCAATTGTATGTACCTGTGCATATAGACTTTATGAAAACATCTACCGGATATGCCGAAACCGGCGCCTCCGTACATGCTGTAAAACTGATGCGTAGCCATCTGCCTGCATCCGTAGCCATAAAAGCTTCGGGTGGTATTCGTACCTTTGCATTTGCCAAAGAACTGATAGAGGCCGGTGCTACGCGCATAGGCTGTTCTGCCAGCCTGGCTATAGTAAAAGAGAGCAAAGAAGCTTAGTTTAGCAACTGTAACATGAGATATACCCGGTACATACTGTTTGTTATTTTATTGTCCTTTACCCAAAGCATACATGCACAGATAGCTGTATCAGAAGATCACCGTCCTGCTAACGGGCAAAGCACAGGGGTAACCATACATGCCGACCCACGCCTGGATGTGTTGCTGAAGAAGTATCGCAATGTGCAACTAGGCGTTATCCGTTCAGGCCAAGGCTACCGCGTGCAGATATATAATGGTAACGACCGCAATAAGGCCAACCAGATAAAAGTTGATTTTATGCGCCGCTTTCCCGGTGTGCGCACTTACCTCACTTACGTGCAACCGCAATTCCGTGTAAAAGCCGGTGATTTCCGTACGCGTGCAGAAGCACAGAAGCTATATAGTGAAGTAAGCACATTATACAATCCCTGCATGATAGTGCCGGATATTGTTGTAATAAATACATTAAAAGATGATTAACCGCATCCGCGAAAAAGCTGAGCAATACTATCCTGAAGTTCAGGCCATCCGTCATCATATCCACTCCCATCCGGAGCTTTCTTTTGAAGAATATAAAACTGCCGAATTCATATCGGGCAAGCTCACCGCATGGGGCATCAAACACCAGACGGGCGTAGCAGGCACAGGCATCGTGGCATTGATAGAAGGTAAGAACTCTGAAAAACGCTGCATAGCATTGCGTGCCGATATGGATGCATTGCCTATACACGAAGCAAATGACACGCCCTACCGCAGCAAGAACGATGGCGTGATGCACGCCTGCGGTCATGATGTGCACAGCAGTTGCCTGTTGGGTGCAGCCAAAATATTGCACGAGCTAAAAGGTGAATTTGAAGGTACTATCAAGCTGATCTTTCAACCCGGTGAAGAAAAGCATCCGGGAGGTGCCAGCCTGATGATAGCAGCCGGCGCGCTGGAAAACCCGAAGCCCGAAGCCATTTTTGCACTGCATGTGTATCCCCACTTACCATCGGGCACGGCAGGTTTTCGTGCCGGCCAATACATGGCCAGTGCCGATGAGATATACATAACCATAGAAGGCAAAGGCGGCCATGCTGCCCTGCCCCATCAAACGGTAGACCCTATAGCTGTTGCTGCACAGGTAATAACAGGGCTGCAGCAGGTAATAGCAAGAAAGGGCAACCCATTGATACCATCTGTGCTCACCTTTGGCAAAATAGCGGGTGGCTTTGCTACCAATGTGATACCAGACAAAGTAGAGATACTGGGTACCTTCCGCACCATGGACGAAAAATGGCGCTACGAAGCCCATAAGTGGATAAAAGACATTATTGAAGAAACCTGCCATGCATACGGTGCAAAGGCTACAGTAGAGATACCAGCAGGTTATCCATCACTATATAACGATCCTGCACTAACCATGCATGCTGAAAGCTGGGCACGAGACTATGTAGGTGGTGAAAATGTACACACATTAGACATGCGTATGGCTGCAGAAGATTTTAGCTTCTACACACTGGATATGCCGGGCTGCTTCTTCCGTATAGGCACGAACAGGAACAACGAACAATTTACTAAGCCCGTACACAATGCAGGCTTTGATATAAATGAAGAAGCGATGAAAACAGGCGTAGGCCTTTTCACGTGGGTTGCTATCAATGCGATAAATAAAAAATAGCTGCTGTATAAAAAAACATATCTCATGGATAAAATAGAACTAACTGAATTAGCCAATAAATTATTCATGTACACCGATTATCATCGTTGGGTAGACCTAGTGAACGAGGTATTTACGGAAGATATATGGGTAGATATGACATCGGCAGGTGGCGGTGAACCAAAGACAATGAAAGCGAAAGACCTTTGCGCCATGTGGGCAGATGGCTTTACAGGATTGGACAGTGTGCATCACCAGGCAGGCCATTATCTTATAACCATCAATGGAGACAATGCTGACATATTTGCGTACGCTGTAGCTTATCACTTAAAGACCAGTGCTACCAAAGGCACCACCCGCTCATTCGTTGGCAGCTACGACCTGAAAGCTGTGAAAACAGCAAATGGATGGCGGCTGAACCAATTTAAGTACAACCTGAAATTTATAGACGGTAACGCAACATTGGAATAATTATACCCTGCCCCACACTGCAGTGGCATTGCTGCCGCCAAAGCCGGAGGCCATTTTCAACACATACTTAATATCAGCAGGTTGCTGCGTGGTGGTTACGTTTATAGCTACGGGCACACCCAGGTTTTCATACCCTGCAGAAGGTATCAATTGCTGATGTTGCAGGCTTTCTATTATCATAGCGCTTTCTAACACACCTGCGGCGCCCAGCGTATGCCCACAATAGCCCTTCATACTGTGAAGCGGCACATCTTGCATACCGGTCACCCCAATGGCTTTTGATTCCATTTCATCATTGTATAAAGTAGCAGTACCATGTGCAGATACCATATTGATATCTGTAGCTTTCACACCTGCTTCGCTCAAAGCATTGCTGATAGCAAGCGCTAATTCTTCCCCCGTACGCGATGGGCCGGAGATGTGATTGGCATCATTGCTGGATGAACCACCAAGGATAGTTGCGAGTGGCGTTTCCTCAGGCTGCGTGGTAAGTATAACAGTAGCGCCTGCTTCGCCAAGATTAATACCATGCCTTTCCGCATCAAACGGGCGGCAGGCTTTATTATCTATGGCGTGAAAAGACTGGAAACCATTCAGCACGAACTTAGAGAACCTGTCGCAACCTATTACAATGGCATGCTTATACCTGCCTGCCTGCAGCATACGCTGTGCATATACCGTTGCTAATACACCCGATACACAGGCATGCGATATGACCATTGGTTTATGTGTACCGTAGCCAAGTTCTTTGGCTATGATGTTTGCACTGGCACTCAGCAGTAACCTTTCATCTGATGCCTGCCCCAGCCATTCTATATTGCCTTTGGTAGTAGATAGTATGATGATGGTATCCTTTGCATCCAGTTGCTGCTCTATAGAGTGCAAAGCCTGCTTTGCAGAAAATATACATAGCTGTTCGAAAGGAGAAAGTGCCTGGACTGATTTTACTTCTGCCTGTATGCGCTGCCACATAGCCGCATCTATGCGCGATGCCCAGAAAGGTGCATTGCTATAGGTAGCATCCGTATGTTCTGCCACTCCTACCCTGCCTGCCGATACGGCTGCCCAATGAGCCTTTGTATCCAGTCCCAGTGCAGATGTTATATTCGTTGCTATCGCATACACCTTTGCTCTCATCCTAGTCCTTCAGCCATTTTTGTTTCCAGTCTATCATAAACTGTGGTAGTGTCCACATCAGCTCCAGGCTTTCACGTTGCATAAATACCTGCATCGATTTGCCACTGGCCACCAGTTCATTTGTCTTGGCATCGTATATCGCATATTCAAACAGCAGCTTTGCCGCCGGTGAATCGATATAGGTTGTTTCCAACCGTATGCGGTGCCCATAGCGAAGGATGCGTTTGTAATCGCAATCTATCTTCACAACCGGCACCACTATATTGCTTCTGTAAAAATCAAGGTATTTTATTCCGAAGGCTTCGCCAAAGGCTTCCCTGCCATCCTCGAAATAGCGGATAAAGTGGCCATGCCATACGATACCCAGCGGATCGGCCTCGCTGAATTTCACTTCCAGTTCTGTAGTATGCGTTAGTCTTTTCTGCACCAATGCTCTTTATTATACTTCTTTTATTTCTTCCAGCTTTTCCAGTCGCTCTTCACCGCCTTCAAGCCATTTGCAAATGTTTTGGCCCAATAGTTACGGAAACCAAAACCACCGCTTTTACCTGTTACACGTTTCGTAAGCAATACGGTCTTTGATTTCATATCTACAAAGGTAGCCCACATAGAGCCTTCTTCCTTGCCTTTGCTCAATCCTTCTACAAAGAACATAAACCCGATGCCGCTCTTGCCTTTGAAATCATATTTCTTAACAAGGGCCGCTACTTTTTGTTCGTCCAGTAGTTGGTACATATTTGCATCGCTCTCAAAGAAATTACCTTTTATAGCGTTGTTTGCTTTCTCTGTTACATCAATAGCATAGTCCACCTCTGTACGCCTTACTGCATCAGCTACTTTATATTTGTCCTTCTCGTTTACAAACAGATTGTTCCATGCGGGGAAATATTTATCGCGCATTTGGCTATTGGTGATCTCACCGGCATCCTGCCACTGGGCAGCATTACCTATAAATTTCACTTGCGTAAAGTCGAGTCCCAACCAGGTTATAGGCTGGCTTTCGTCAAATATATCAGCCTTGTTTTGTGCGCTTGTGTTTACAGTTATCAGCAGGGCTGCCATGTACAGTAATAACTTTTTCATAAGTGTATGTTTTAAGATTCTTGTAAAAATATTTTCAGTTCACAGTTTGCTATTTCTGTTTCATTGAGATACACCCTGCCTTGTACGATGTGCACATTCATCACCTGGTTCATAAAAGTCACTTCTGTAATAATGGTATCACCTGCTTTGGGCAATGCCATTATGTTCAGGTTCTTCAATGCTCCTATAAAACCCACCACAGGTTCTTTACCTTCCTGCTGTGCTCTGTAGCCGGTACCTGCTGCTGCTGTCTGTGCCATGTTCTCTACCAGCCCCGGTTCGGTAAACACACCATTCTCTACAAACAGGTGGCCTTCCGTTATTTCAAAGCTTGTGCTCGATACTTTTTCGTCTGCTTTCAGCAATTTCCCTATCATTACAAAAGGCGGACGTTGAGGTATCAGGCTTATAATGTCGGATGCATTCATTTTTTCCAAAAATCGTAATAATTAAACCATTGATGCGGGTATTTCTTCAGCATTTTTTCAAGTAGAACTACGTAATCGCCCAGCATACGTTCCATGCCTGTAGTACCACGGCCTTCATACGTTTTACCAGGAAATGCATAGAAATGATAGTGAAAATTAGTCTCTTTAAAAGCAAAAACAAAGCACACGGGCGCTTTCAGTTTTGATGCCAATATAAAAGGCCCTGCAGGAAACAAGGCATCTTCTCCCAGGAATTCATGCGTTATGGTACGGTTGCCGGGGCGGAACCGGTCGGCATGCAGGCATATCAGTTCATTCCTGTTCAGCGCGGCCGACATTTCATATATATGTGACTGGTCTTCTTTTATGAAAATAATATTGAAGGAACGTTTTTTTTCAAACTGCTCCATGTAGGCTTTTAGCTGTTCGCCCTCGCCATCATACATCACAATATTGATGGGGGCCTCGACCCTTTCCAGCATATGCCCTGCCACTTCCCAGTTGCCCAGGTGGGCGCTTATCAGTACGCCGCCTTTGCCATCTTTTACCAGTTGCTCTATGTTCTCTACCCCTTCGTGTGTAAAGGTTAACTGGCCCCCTACGCCCGACAGCACAGCTATTTTGTCTATCAGCGTTTGCCCGAAGATGATGAGGTTCTTTTTTATAAGCCCCGCTGCCTCTGCAGCACTATAGCCCAGCCGCTGCGTGTACAGATAGTAAAGCGGGCGCGTGGCCTGCTTCATAAACAGGCGGTAGTAATACGTAACAAAGGGCAGCAAAGCATATGCAGCTTTGAGCCCTCCAAATTTCAATAAGCCTACAAATATCCTGTATCCTAATGGTGTGCCGCGGGAGCGACCCTCCCATTTAGCATTATCAGGCATGTACTAGGCTGCTTGCAAGCGATTGGAAACGTAATCGTAGAAATCCTGAATAGTGTGCATTTGCTGGAAATCTTCCGGTTTTACTTTAAAACCGAAGTTCTGCTCTATCACCACTACGAGGTCGATATAATCAAGGCTGTCAAGATCCAGGGTAGCTTTCAGGTCGGCATCAGGTGTTATCGCTGCTGCTTCCACTTCAAAATCTTCCACCATAAATGCTTTTATGCGATCTATTATTTCCTGTTTCTCCATTAGTTATAAAACGTTTAGGGGTTCTGACGTTTTAATACGTGAACAATAACATAGTTGTCATTAATTAACGCATTATAAAGATGCAAAATTAATAAAACTAGTTGCATTCAGCAACAATAATGAAGCAGGATCAGAAATGTACGTCTATGACGCTATTCAGGGGTATATTCATACCACCTTTCAACTGGAGGTAATTATCCGTGACAGACCACACCGTGGTGCTTACCGTTCGTGGCCCTTGTGTGGTTTCAAAAGTTATACTTGTTTTGCCTTTGAATTCGTTTCCCAGGCGTGTAGCATATTGCAATTCTTTTTGCCAGTGGTCGGTATTATCTACAAAAGCAGGAACGATTTTGTATTGCGGTATTTCCTCTTTTGTTATTAGGGTTGCCATCATACACCAGATTTCTTTAGTAACTAAATTTACAATAATCCCCAATTAAAATAAAGGCTTGCAAATTAAAATTTACAAGCCTTTAGCATTTATTTTAAACCACAAAAATGTTGCCAGATTTTACTGCAGCTTCACAGTGAAGGTTGCTTCCACATCCGTTTCGCCACCGGCAGCCTCGGGTGTAGTAGCAGCTTTATTGGTAGGTTGATGTTTCAGCGTAAGCGTTAGTGCGCCATCACCTGCGGTGGACGTATTAAATTTTATAGTTTGATTGAACGGACTGCCATTAGCATCTTTACTACCATCACTAAAACTGATAGCACCATTGCCTGTAGCAGGGCTTGACTGGAAGAGAAACAGGTGTTCATCACTTTCACCCACTACTTCTTCTGTAAGGTTTTCAACAGGCGAAACTTTTTCATTCAGCAGCTCTACCGATACATTGTATGTTTTATTGGGTGCCAGTACTACATCATCCTTTATAATGTTGCCTTGCGTAGTGCTGCCAAAACCATTCTCCACTTTATAGGTGAATGTTTTATTGAAGCCGCCATCGCCCGTTACGTTCAGCTTGATGGTTGTTATCAGTTCCTGCTCTACGGGCGCGGGTGTTTCCACTTTATCTTTTTTACAGGCCGCGAACAGGATTGCAGACAGTACAGTAATTGAAGCGAATTTTACGAATGTATTTTTCATTATTAAAGTCTTTAAATTGATTTGAAATTGTTATTAAAAATTAAAAGGCAACCGTACACGTAATACGCCATTACGACCCGGCTGGTCTATAAAATACCGGAATGCGTCCAGGTAATCGCGGTAACGGGTATTGAACAGGTTGGTAACCCCAAGGCTCACGTACAGTGGCTGTTTATGTAGCTGTAGTGTGGCACCTATTTCAGCATCGGTCAGCAGGTAAGCAGCAGGTGGGCGCGGATAGTCTATCGAATCAAAATCAGATGGTATCCTTTTTTGCTCAAACACATATCGCCCATCCAGGCTGATGTAACAATCCTGCAGTGTCTTGCTGATGTTCGTTGTGTATTTAGCCCCCAGTGAAACTCTATCTGCAGGCATCAGTATCAGCCAGTCGTTCTTCGATACATTCCTGGCAAGCACCGTAGAACCTTTGGCGTGTACCTTCAAATGGCTGTTGAACGTGTATTGAAGCGATACATCGGCACCATTCAGCCATGCATTGGTTTGCCTGTAATTGAAGGTTTTAAAATAACCACGGATGGTAAGTATATCTGCCCCGGGCTCCAGGTAAATATAATCATTGATATACTGGCTGTATAGCGATACATCTGCCGATAGCTTCTGGTTGATGTTGAAATCGGTTTCCAGGTTCAGGTTGTAAGAGCGTTCGGGTTTCAGGTTTTTATCCCCTATCTCTATGCGCGCTGCACCATGATGCAGGCCGGCGCTAAAAAGCTCGCTGGCCTGTGGCGCTCGCCATGCATTGGACAAGGTGGCGCTCCAGTGCCATCCGGGCTTCAATTGCTGGCGGAATGCCAGTGTGCCCGACATGCTATTGTAGTCAAACAGGTAATTCACTACCTGCTGGTTTTGCCCTTCCGGGTTGTACACATCATAGTTGCGATAGTCGAAGCGCACACCGCCTTCCAGCATCCAGTCGTTCTTACGGTAGCGTTCTATCAGGTAAGCGGCTGCACCGGCAGAACGGTAGTTGGGTATAAACAACCTATCTCCTGTCTGGAAAAAATTTTCCTGGTAGATACCATCTATACCCGCCTGACCGGTTATATCATGCCCCAACTTATGCTCCAGGTTCAGGTTTAGTGTTTGGGTGTTCAGCGTAAGGTTTAGTTGCGCCTTATCGCTGTTTACCCGCATCACATCATATTCCTGCCTGTAGTTGTGCTGGTAGGCATAT
>JANLJF010000076.1 GCA_029255605.1 Azovibrio restrictus | reverse complement strand
ACAACAAAATCTTCTTTGGCATTAAGTTTTATTACTTATAAGTGGAGTCCGGCACAATTGATTGTATAACAGCACCTGTTATGCGCCAAGGGCACTCAGGCAGGTGCGCAAAACGTGAAGAGATGAAGATTACGGCATATAAGGTAGCCCTCACCAGTTGGCAAACCGGCGAGGATGGCATACCAGACGATAGCACAAGGAAACTGCATACCCGCAGCTTTACCCACGAACAGCCACTGGAGGCCCGCCGCGCAGCCATTCAATACTACGAAGAGCTGCACGCCGATATACTGGCCGCCAACGATACCATAGAAGGCACAGCCCACAACCTGGCCTATAGCCTGCAGGTGCTGCTGCACACTACAGACAGGCAAAAGCTCTGCGTGGCCTATACTACCAACCTGACGTTAAAAGACGGCTTCCCGCTAAAGGAACTGCTGGTAGCGCTGGATAGCGAAGTAACCATCTACCTCCTCAACGATTACTCGATGGATGTAGGCTACTTCACCGTCAAGCTGATGGATGACAATAAGTTATATAACGTCCTTTACGATACTGTGGCCGAATTTCTACAGCACAACCCCGAAGAGATACTCAACCACTAGCAGGTGAAGCATAGCAGTTTTAATCCTGTTTTAATGCGGCGGACATGAATTAAAATGCTATTTAAATTCACTTTCAGTTAATAATTGTGTTGAAACCTTGCTTACCTTGCTAGGCCAATCACACCCATATAGTCGATAAGAGTCAAGAGAAACCATTTTACCCCGGGAAACAGTAAGTATACCACATATTTCCGTTTTCCATATTGGTTAACAGTTTATTTGCAGGACTTATGGGTATGACTCAACAAAACAAACGCCAGGCAAAGGCTACCTGGGAAACCGTAGGTATCCTCCTGATTACCTTCTTGTTAGGTATGCTACTGGAAATATGGCTTTTTGGCGGGCCATCAAATGTATTACCGTAGCCAATGAACGTATTGCGCGAGGCGCTAAGCATATTAGAACCCACTGTTAAAGCCCCTAACTAAAACAGAACGCAAGCAAAAAGGTACTACCAAAGTAGTACCTTTTGTTTTATAGCACATTGATAATCAATACTATTTAGGCATTTTTTTTAGCTTCAGCAGGCTAAAATCTGTCTGCTCGGCCACTATGGTATTGGTCAGCAGGCCCAGGCCTTCTATTTCCATCTCTACCACATCGCCGGGTTGCAGCCACTGCACTTTATAGTTAGGGTCGTTCAGCAGGCCGGTACCATTCAGCTCCAGGAAGCAGCCGGTACCTACCGTACCGCTACCTATCACATCGCCGGGCAGTATATCCGCACCATAGGCACAGCGCTCTATGATCTCGGCAAAGGTCCAGTCCATATCGCCCACATTGCCTTCGCTCACCTGCACACCATTCACGCGGCACACCATCTTCAGGTTGTAGTTAGCACCGGTGTGGCCGGGCTTGGCGGGTATACGGTAGGGTTCCAGCTCATCGGGCGTCACCATTATCGGGCCTATCACCGTGCTGAAGTCCTTACCCTTGGCCGGGCCCAGGTTCAGCAGCATCTCTTCCATCTGCAGGGTGCGGGCGCTCATATCGTTCATTATCATATAGCCGGCTATGTATTGGTCGGCATCAGCAGCCCTTACATTGCGGCCTTTTTTACCCAGCACCACGGCAGCCTCCAGTTCAAAGTCCAGCTTCTGAAAATGGTCGGGCATGCACAGTATATCGCCGGGGCCTTGTATGGCATTGTGGTTGGTAAAGTAGAAGATAGGATACTGGTCGAACTCAGGTATCATATCCACCTTCCTGTTGCGGCGGGCGGCCGCTACGTGCTGGCGAAAGGCATAACCATCGCGGCAGCTGGTAGGTTGCGGCACAGGCGCCATAATAGTAGCACCATTATATGGAGTAGCGGTAGCAGGTGTGCTCTTACCACTCTTGATGTCTGCTTCTGTTTGGCGGGCTATGGGTTCCAGTGCTTCCCAGTTGTTCAGCATGTCCTTCATAGTAGCAGGCAATGCAGGATTGGCAGCATTGGTATCATACAATTGGCCATCTATAAGAAGGGCTAACTGCCCGATGCCGTTTTTAGAATAAGTAACCAGTTTCATAAGCTGTGTTTGCGGGCGTAAAATTAAAGCTTATGCGGCGGATAAGAAATGTTTATTTCAATTGGCTTATTATTGTAATGCTAAAGGCAGTTTATGATACCATACGAGCAACTATTTGAGAATAACAGGAAATGGGTGGCTGAAAATGTAGCCCGTAATGTTGACTTTCTAAAGAAGCTTTCGGCCGACCAAACGCCGGAGTACCTGTATATAGGCTGTAGCGATAGCCGCGTGCCTGCCAACGAAATAATAGGGCTGGAGCCGGGCGAAGTATTTGTGCACCGCAATGTGGCCAACCTTGTGGTATCTATCGATGTGAATGTGATGAGTGTTATCAACTATGCGGTGCGCCACCTGCATGTAAAGCACATCATCATATGCGGCCACTATAACTGTGGCGGCGTGAAGGCTGCTATGCTGCCGGCTGATATGGGTATACTAAATCCGTGGCTGCGCAATATACGCGATGTGTATCGCCTGCACGAAGCAGAGCTGGATGCAATAGCGGATATGGATGCCCGCTACGACAGGCTGGTAGAGTTGAATGTGATAGAGCAGGCGCTGAACGTACTGAAAACGGCAGTTGTGCAAGAGCACTATCTTGAGAACGGGTACCCTTCTGTACACGCATGGGTATTCAGCCTGGAATCGGGATTGCTGAAAGACCTGAACTTCGACTTTAAAGGCAACCTGCAGCATATACAAAAACTATATGACCTGACAGGCAGCCTGAAGCATAAGTAGCCTTTAGCATACCTTTGCAACTGCATGTATTACCTGTTGCTGATACTACTATACCCGGTGGCCTTGCTGCCACTAAGGGTATTGTATGTATTGTCTGACCTGATCTTCCTGGTATTATTCTACATAGTTGGCTATCGCAAAGCTTTGGTGCTGGAACAATTGCAGTATGCTTTTCCTGAGAAGGGTGCGGATGAGCTGCTGCGTATACGCAAACAATTCTTCCGAAACTTTTGCGATCAGTGGATGGAAACGCTGAAGCTGCTAACCATATCGGAAGCACAACTGAATAAACGCATTACAGCCAACTGGGAAGTCTTTCATCAACTATATGATGAAGGCAAAGATACCTACGCATTGCTCGGCCATACCTTCAACTGGGAATGGGCCAATGTAGCCTGCCAGTACAATTGCAGGCAGCAGTTTGCAGGTGTGTATATGCCACCCGATAATAAAGCCTTTGATAAACTGATGCAGCGCATACGCACACGCAGTGGCGTATGGCTGATATCGATGATGGCTAAGAAGGGCTTTGCCAGGCTACAAGGTGTGCGCTATATAGTAGGCCTGATAGCTGATCAGAATCCATCGAACCTGAAAGCGGCTGTGTGGCATTCCTTTATGCACCGCCCTGTTCCCTTCTTTCGCGGGCCGGAACAACTGGCGACGCGTAATAAAGCCGCTGTAGTATTTGCCGGTATAGAAAAGCTGAAGCGCGGCTATTATAAAATAACCCTGTACAAATACACCGATGATGCATCGCAACTGCCACAGGGGCAAGTGATGCAAGACTACGTGCGCTTTATGGAGCTGCAGCTACACCATCAACCCGAAAACTGGATGTGGACGCACCGCCGCTGGAAGCACAGTGATAAAGTTACTTCCTGATGTAATCATTAAGATAGCCGCAGGTGCTAACGGCATTTGCATAAAACTTTGTCTTATTATACTGCTTCAGTTGTTTGAAGTAAGGGTTCTTTAGCGCGTTGCTATAATACAGTTTGTCGTCATAGCTATAATAGTTAACACCTTTAGGTGCGGGGCAATTCTTCTGCCAGCATTTGGCTGCCATAAATATGCATCGTGCTTTAAATTCGGCATCATTACTATTGCTGTATGCCTGCATATAATATTTTTCAGCCAAAGAGGCATCATAGTAATTGCGTTTGGAAGCAGGTGCGCTTTTGCGTGCGTCACTCATGTAATATGCTTCGAATTCAATGCCGCTACGGTTATATTGTACTGCTTGCCAGCCTTTACCATAATAGGTAAGGTTATACATAGCATTGGCATAAGAGTAAGCCGTGCTTGCATCTTGCGGATTTGCATCCAGCTTCTTTTTCATAGCTGCCAGCTTTTGCGCCAGCGTCAATTTGTTATACATTACTGCCGAGTCTGAACGGTTCCAGTCCTGCATATCCTGTATATGGCTTACAAAGCAATCGGGCAACAGGTAGGCATTAATGGCAGAATCTGGTACTTTTTTAAAAGCCGCTATGGCTTTATCATACTCCTGTGCACGCAAGTGTTTTGTGCCCTGCATTTCATACAGCATACTTTCCTGGTAGTTGCTGTTGCGGGTTAGCCATATTTCATAGGGTGTTTTATCTTTCTTCCTGATAAAGGCTTTCACATGTTCCAGTTGGTTAGTACTCATATCATCCAGCAATTCCCACGATGCCCAGCTATTCATGGTATAAACAGCTTTTGCGGTATCGCCCTGCTGCAGGTACTTATCCGTCATCAGTACATTGATAAAATGTGTATAGGCACCTGCAAAGTATAGGTCGTTCTCTGTCTTCTCATCTATCCATTTCAATGATGGCAACAGCTTGCTTTCTGTTGCCTGGTCCAGTTGCCTGTTCTGTTTTAAAATCAGTAAGGCTGTGGTTACGCCATGTATATCCTTTTGGCGGGGTGTCATGTTTTCCTTCGCTGCTTTATCCAGGTAGGCTGTGGCTTCTGCATAGTTGTTCTGAATTAGGTAGATATAGGCAGAGGCCAGGTACCAGAATGCCTTATCGCCATTTTTGCCATCCTTCACTACGCGTTTGGTAAAGTCGTTCAGCTTTTCCAGGTAGGCAGGATAAACACTTTTCAAAGCATGAGCCTGGCTATCTGAATAATACCAGATGTTAGGGGTGGTTACGAACCGCTCTTCTGCCTTACTTATTTCGCGGGTCATCACTTCTGTAAGCCCTTTAATATTAGCATCTGCATCGTAAGCCTTCTGCATCATATCCAATCCTATTGTTGCACCATCGCCATAGTCGTGCAGGCCCTTCATAATGTACACTACAGCTTTTTCATGATCGTTACGACATAGCTTCAGCACATCATCTATCTTTCCATTTATCGCCCAGCTAAAACTGATGTGTGATGATTGCTTCAATTCATCGCTCAGGTCGAAAGTTTTGCTATACAGATAAGCAGCTTCATTCTTTCTGCCTGTTTTATACAATATACCTGCTTTCAATTCCAGGCAGCGTGGATACATGATGCCATTATAAGTTTTACTGCCAACCAATGTATTATATAATGACAATGCCTCATCGTACTTACGCGCATAAAAGGCCAAACGTACCAGTTGGTATTTATAGCGCCATTGTATCGCTTCTTTTTTTGCAGCATCGTGCTGCAACCTACCTTCTGCCAAAAGGCTTACCATCTTTGCTGTATCGCGTGGCACTGTTTTCCACTCGTAAGTCTTCTGGTCGTAATAGCCATCTTCGGGTTGTGCATAGGGTTCGCATTGCTTGGCAAACAGCAGGTAATTTGCAGCGTCTTTATCTTTCTTCTGCAAGAGCCATTTAGTAAACCTGTTCTGCAACACCTTGTTAGATGCTTTGCCATTGTTTGTTTTTAGCGTACTACTTATGGCGGCATTCAGGTCGCCCAGGCTATAGCTGTATACAAAACTATCTATATCCTCTTTAGGTACTTGCTGCGATGTGTAGGCATACCATTCATCTATGTTTACATCTTGTGTATAGTTATCATCTGCATACACCAATAGCGAGGTGTAATAAAACGGAGAGTAGGCTGCATTCTTATTGATGTCGCGAAAAAAGTAAGATGGAAAATAATCGTAAGGATCATCGCCGCCGGCGCAGGCATGCACCCACTGTTCGAAAGGGACTAAGAAAATAACACTAATGGCCAGCGTGATATATGTCTTCCAGTTCATCATCTGAATATTTGCTTAAAGTTAGGCTATCGCAATGGAACAAGGCTATTTTGAAGCTATCGTTGCCTATGCGTTTGGCTATGTATGTTGCTATGTGTGCTATGTCTTTACTGCTAACAGATTCTACTCTTAACACATCACCATTTTGCAGGTAGTACCCGTTGTAAAAGGTATCGGCAGTGCAGATGTAGAGGTTGGCTTCTTTGTGTTGAAAGACGTTGTTGGCTTTAATGCTTTCTTCATCCACATCTCTCAATATGCCTTTCAGCTCCCTGTTGCGAAACAGCAAGGTCCAGTTGAACAAGGGCAGTGCTACATCGATCGGTAAGGGATAAGTGCTGATGTTCTTTGTATAATCTTTAGTATCTGGTACATCCAGTATAGAATTGAGCACGCCGGGCTTTTTCATATTGCCCATGTTGTAGCACATCAGCAATCCCCTGTCGGCAGGCGGTATGCCATTGCGCGCGGTATATTTCACCTGGTGCATGCGGATGGTGGCCGAAAGTGTTTTGCCCTTGAAGAAGGCCTGTTGCTTTAATTGTGTCAATAGATTAAAGTACACCTCTTTAGTGCTTGCTGTCCAGTCGCAGTCTATCTGAATTTCTGTGGGCCGCATCTGTGCTGTACTGCAAACCTCCTGCACATACTTATTGATATTGGTAGCCAGCAAGGTTGAAGTTTCGGCAGTGAGATACGTAAGTGTACGTTGCGTGATGAATATGACCGGTGTATAGTGGGTGCCCTTTTGCAGCGCATAGGAAAAATGTATAGGTGCTATTGGTACGGCCTGCTGCACAGCATCGTTCCAGTCTACATCGCAAAGGCGGATATACATATCGTGGCACGCAAGGCTTTGCAAGCGCTGATTTTCGTAGGCTGTAGGTTTGAAGGTAGTTTTCCAGTAGTAGATGCTACGGGTAATATGCTGCTGCCTGTGGCCGCAGGAAATGCAGTACAGCCAGATAAAAATAACGATGCCCGCGAATGCCTTCAGCATACGGTATTAAGGTATAATAATTTTTTGTACGGCGGGTTTGATAGTGAACCTTATCTTGTTTTCGCAGCTATGTGCGTCGCCATCGGTCTGCATCAGGCGCAGTTCAGGGTGAAAGATAGTAATGTCTTTACCACGGTAATGGTCTACATAAGGGCTCCTGGTAAGCGTACCATTCATGGCACGGTAAACGAGCACGCCGCCCAGCAGCTTGGGAAATTTCTTGATAACGATAAGATCGAACAGGCCATCTGTCCAACTGGCATCGGGTGCTATCTGGAAGTTGTAACCAAACTGCTTGCAATTAGCTACGCATACGATGAAAGCCTTTTCCTTAATGGTTTTACCATCTATGGTGATGTGCCAGTCCCACTCATTATAGGTCCACATATGCTTGGTGACCAGCCAGCTATACATGGCAAAGCCACGGCGTGTGCTCTTGGCAAACTTGCGCGATATCAGCGCATCGAAAGCCACACCTGCATTGCTAATGAATAGCCTGTCGTTAGCATAGCCCATATCCATCATCATGGTATGGCCCCTGTTGATGACCTCTATGGCCTCGCGTTCATTCATGGGTATCTCCATAGTGCGAGCCATACCATTGCCCGAGCCTTTGGGTATCACTGCCAATGCGGTATCGGTGCCAATGATGCCATTCACGATATCATTTACCGAACCATCACCGCCTACGGCTACTACGGCATATGCACCTTTGTCGGCCGCCTCACGTGCCAGTTCGGTACCGTGCTTGGCATAGCGGGTATGCTGTATCTCGTAGGTGAACTTATTTTGGTCGAGCGTGGTATCTATTGCCTCTTGCACAGCCTTTTGCCTGTCAACACCCGATTTGGGATTGATGATGAAGACAAGATGTTGCTTGCTCATGATATTTGCGCTTTAAGGCTGAGGTCGAGGCTAACGGCATGGTGTATGATGGCACCTACCGATATATAATCTACACCTGTTGCGGCGTAGGCTTCTATGTTATCAATAGTGATGCCGCCGGATGCCTCCGTTTCATAACGGCCATCTATCAGCTGTATAGCTTCTGCCAGTTGTTCCGGCGTATAGTTATCCAGCATGATGCGGTGTATATTGCCTTTGGCCAGTATGCGCTTTACATCATCCAGGCTACGGGTTTCTATTTCTATCTTCAGGTCCAGGTTATTGGCCTGCAGGTATGCATTGGTTTTATCAATCGCCTTTTCGATACCGCCGCAGAAATCGATATGGTTATCCTTCAGCATGATCATATCATACAGGCCCATGCGGTGATTGTGGCCCCCACCAATATGTACGGCTTCTTTTTCAAAAGCGCGGAACAGGGGTGTGGTCTTGCGGGTATCTAGTATTTTAGACTTGTAGTTCTTGATCTTCTCTACATATTGATGTGTGATGGTAGCAATGCCACTCATACGCTGCATACAGTTGAGCGCCAGGCGTTCGGCCTGTAGTATGGTATGTACTTTAGCGGCTACTTCAAAAGCAGTTTCGCCTTTGGTGATCGCATCGCCATCATTCTTGTAAATAGTAAAAGACGCATCGGGCTGCAGGTAGTGGAAAATATCCTGTGCCAGTTGCACACCTGCTAATATGCCATCCTCCTTTATCTTCAATACTGCGCGCCCTTCGGCATTGGCAGGGATAGAGGCGAGTGTAGAGTGGTCTCCGTTACCAATGTCTTCCTGCAGTGCAGCGGCTATAAATTGCTTTGTATCCAATGACTATGCGCTTTTGTGTCGCAAATCTACTAAATACCTGATGGAAGCAACATGCATAACTATTTATTAATGCGTAGATAAAAGATATTAGTTATGGCACCCATAAAAGGCACCCATCGCCGTAACTAAGAAAACGGAAACCATTATCCAGCGCATAGTTGTAAATGATGCGCCATTCTGCACCCACGATGGCCGAAACCAGAAGCAGCAAGGTGGACTGCGGCTGGTGGAAATTGGTGACCAACCCCCGCACGATGCGGAAGGTGTAGCCGGGCGCAATGAGTATCTGCGTACGGGTAACGAGGAGGGTCTGTTCATTCGCCTCCAGCCAATTGAGTATGGCCTGCAATGCTTCTATAGCGGTTATTTCAGTATGTATATCATATGGATCCCATTGAGATACAGATATATCCTGCGTAATGGTGTGGCCTTGCAAAAGCTTTACGCCTATCCAATACAGGCTCTCGAGTGTGCGCATAGAGGTAGTGCCTACGGCCACAATATGGCCGATGTGTGCTACCAGGTTTTTAATGGTAGCCGCATTTACATCTATCCATTCGGCATGCATATCATGCTCCTGCATGGTTTCGCTCTTCACGGGCTTGAAGGTGCCTGCGCCTACGTGGAGGGTTACAAAATCTTTGCTGATGCCTTTTTGCGTCAGGCTTTCAAACACGGCTTCGGTAAAATGCAGGCCGGCTGTGGGGGCTGCTACGCTGCCTTCATCTTTGGCATATATGGTTTGGTAAGTAGCCTCATCGCCTGCTTCCGCTTCGCGGTGCAGGTATGGGGGCAAGGGTACTTTACCTGTATAATGCAGTACTTCGGCAAAAGTGAGGTCGGCATCCCAGGTAAGCTCTATGGTGAAGTAGCCGGGCTGCTTATCTACTATGGTGGCAGATACGGTAAACATAGGATCGTCATGCACTATGGTCAGCACCATGCCGTGCTTCCATTTGCTAGCGCCGCCTATCATGCAGTTCCACCATACTTTTCTTTTTTGCAGCAGGGCAGTTTGCAGTTCGGGGTATTGGTTATGCGGCTCCAGGCAAAAGACCTCTATGGTGCTACCGGTATCTTTCTTAAAGAGCAGGCGGGCATACACTACTTTGGTCTGGTTGAAAACCAGCAGGCTATCGGGCGGTATATAGCCGGCGATATGCCGATAGGTATCTTCCTTTACAACGCCTTCATCATATATCAATAAGCGCGAGCTATCCCTTTCCGGCAGCGGATATTTAGCAATACGCTCATCGGGGAGGTGATATGTGAAATCTTCTATTCTTAGCTGGCTGGGGTGCATAAAAAAACTAACGTATCTGCGGTACACTAATGCCGGTTATCTTACGATAGAGGTCGATAGCATAGAGGTCTGTCATGCCGGAAATAAAATCGACTACCGACTGTATATCGTAATACAAACGCGCAGGGTTTCTGCTGATAGGAAACTGGCTGGAAACCAGTTTAAGTATCTTGTCGGACTTGCTATGCGTGGGGTACAGCACTGCATTTACAAATGCTTTCAGCAATCCGCCAATCACATTGTAGCCTGCAATCTCTATTTCCACTACCGATTTATAATTATAAATATGCTTGATGGAATAGGAGTTTATTTCCTTTATCAAGCCCGTGTATTCATCCGGAAGGCAGCTAAGCAGGTCCTTTTCTAAAGTGCCTGCCAATAGTTCTGCTTCATGCTGCATAAATAATGCAGAGAGTTTCTCTACCATCAGCCCTATCCAGCTGGCACGAATGAATTGTACCTTCTGATTATCGTCAACTATGTTGTTTACTTTCTTCTTTATGTATTCAATAGAACGATAGGGCGTTTTCTCCATCTCGAAGAAGGGATAGAAAAGCGATTCTATCTTTTCAAGCGATACGATGTGCAGGCGGTGTGCATCTTCAAGGTCTATAATGCGGTAGCAAATATCATCGGCCGCTTCCGTAAGGTATACGAAGGGGTGACGTGCATACACATTATCATAGCCTTCTTTTTTAGGGATACCCAGTGCGCCGGCTATCGCTTCGTACACAGGTATCTCGCTATCAAAGAAGCCTGATTTTTTTGTGGCAATAAGCCCGGTCTTTTTAAAGCCCTGCAAAGAGCTGCATGGATACTTGACGATAGATGCCAGCGTGGTATAGGTAAGCCTGTAGCCGCCCGGTTCTGTTTCATTAAAGCTATCGGTAAGTATGCGCAGGGCATTGGAGTTACCTTCAAACTTTTCAAAATCGTAACGCTGGTTTTCTGAAAGCGCGGCATGCAAAGTGTCCTTCGCTTCGCCATCCAGTTCCCTGAAAAAAGTACGTATGGCATCTTCGCCCGAATGGCCAAAAGGTGGATTACCAATATCGTGTGCGAGGCAGGCAGCAGATATTACCGATGAAAGCCCGTATTTATAGAATTCAATAAAATTGGCATCCTCATTACTATCTTGCTGGGCTATCTGCTCGCCCACGGCCTTGCCAAGTGAGCGGCCTACAGAGGCTACTTCTAAACTATGGGTCAGCCTGTTGTGAACAAACACCGCACCCGGCAACGGGAAAACCTGGGTTTTATTCTGTAACCTTCGGAAAGCGGAAGAAAAGATAAGCCTGTCGTAATCGCGTAAAAAAGAATCTCTGACAGCATCGGGATTGATCACCTTATCCTTTGCATCGCCTGTACGCCTGGCGCTATATAAGCTTTGCCAATTCATGCTGTAAAGATGCAACAAACTTTATCAATAACGTTCACTGTTTGTCTTGTAACGTTTTAGCCTGCGTTCGGCCCTGTCCAGCTTGCCTTGTATGGCATTTTTATCATCGGAATCTAGCTTGCCGTCTGCTTCCAGCTTTTCTATAGTTGCTTTTATAGTCTGCTGTTCTTTCATCAGTTTCTCATATTCCAGTTCCGTTATCTTCTTGGCCTTGTAGGCAGCTTTTATAACCTTCTCCTGCGACTTTTGTGTGGCCTTGAAGTTCTGCGCATAGCAAATGCTGATGGCGAGCATAAGCGTAAGTGTGCAGCAAAGCATTTTCTTCATAAGGGGGGATGTTTTATTATATACCTGATTGTTGTTTTATCCTGTCGAGTAGTTTTTGCTCATCTGCTGTGAGCGGATTGCCGGAGGCAGCCAGCTCCTGTATGTTTTTACGGGCAGCATCTCTATCGCCCAATGCCAGTTCGGCCTCTGCCATATACAAGTAGGCTTTACCATTCTGTGGATTGATGCGAACGGCAGCCTTCATATCTTTTACAACCCTGCTTGCATAGGTTTTATTATTATTGTGCAGCCACATGCTGCGGTTGCTAAGGCCCAGCAGGAAGTAAGCATAGCTATTACCTTTATCCCTTTTTACAAAGTTGTCCAGGTTTTCAGCAGCACCTTCAAAATTGCCTCGTACAAAATAGAGGTTGCCCAGTGCAAGATATAAAGGCGCAAAGTCGGCATCTATTTCTTTAGCTTGCTCTAGGTAGAAATTGGCGCTATCCAGCTTGCCTTGCTTTTGTGCATCGGGCAGCACACTGGCAAACTGCATGTAGGTATTGGCCAACGTAACATAAGCACGTGGGTTGCTTTCCATTGAAGGCATGTATTGCCTCAGCAGCTTCAGCGATATATCGTAATTGCGTACCTGGTTGTAAAACAGAGCGGCATAGATAGCCTGGTTGGTTTCATCTTCTTCAGGATATTCCAGGGTAGGGTTTAGCAGCTTATTGAGTGCAGTAGCCCATGCCGGGTCTTCAGCAGGTTGTGGCCATGTAAACAGCTTTTGCAATGCCAGGTTGCTATTGATAGGTTTGTTCAGGTCGTTCTGTTTCAGAAAGATGGTACATACAGGGTCGAGGTACACCATATTGTATCCATGCCCCCAGTATAATTTTATTTGCAACGCAGATAGCTGCGATGTGCTGAGCACTACATAGTTGAAATTATATTTCTTATCCAGCGTATCGAATTTATCGGGCTGGTTGTACATGCTGAAATAATCATCAAAGAATGCCACGGGGAACACGTCGAGGTCGCGCAGGTCGATATAGGATTTGAATGCAGGATACAAATCCCAAAGTAAATAAGAGGATACAAAGTAATCGGAAAAGGCAGGGCCCTTTATGCCATGCTGCTTGATAAAAGTGGATGCGCCTGCAGGATTGTGCAGCATAGAAGTATGTATGCCGAACTTATTGGGCGAAGCCGTGTATTTGTACCATTTATCAGACACAATGCTGATATAGAATATAGCAGCTATTGCAATGGCGATGTAGCCTGCGCGTTTTGATAGTGCCTGGTAAATACCCATAGCCTGTACTTTGCCGCTAACGGCTATCCAGCCACCTAATAATGCCAGTGATGGTACCAGCGCAATTTGGGCAAACGGTATATTACGGTTGGCAATAAGGGCGAGGTAACCGAATAGTAACAGTATCAGCAGGTACGTAGTAGTAACAGGTGTGAAGAAGGTTTTTATCTTCTTTTCTTTTATAGCAGTCCATACCATGCCTATCCAATACAGGAAGGCAAAACCTGTAAGCAACCAATGCCATTTGGCCTGCATGGTCCAGTAAGCGGCATCTTTATAAGAGTATAGCTCGGTAGTGTATTTATTCGCCCATACCTGCCTGTATATTTCAAAGGGCTGTTTCCATAGCTGGATGGTATTGGGGTTGAGCAGTATGATAAGTATGCATGCTGTGAATATGGCCAAGGCACGTATGGCTTGCTGCAGGTATTCTTTTTGGCGTGTAAGGATGTAGGATATTACAGCGCCGCCCACGGCAGTGCCTGCTATTACAATACCCACCGGGTAACCTTCATGCATATTGGCCCACAGGCATTGCAATGGTACCAGCCACCATATTTTTTTAAGCTCGAACGATGGACTGCGCCAAAGCAAGAAAAGGTAAACAGCGCATAACAGATGGCTCATCATCTCCGGACGGCCTGCCATGCGATATTCGCAAATGGCTAAAAAGAGCAAGATGAAAATGGAGGTAGCAAAAACAGGTATTTGTTTATGGAATTGCTTGCTTACGTATTGTATGGTGCGCACCAGTAAGTAAACGATAGCTACATTCACCAGTGCCTGTAGCAGTAAAACGCCTTCGGGCCCCAATGCTTTTTCAAAAGCACCAATGATAACTTCGTATAGCCATTTTACATTTACCCATGGCCGGCCAGACATGGTATAGGAAAACATATCCGTTTTGGTGACCTGCCCATGCTCCAGCATCCACCTGCCGGAAAGTAACTGCCACCATATATCGGGTTCGCGAAGCTGTTTCATGCCCAGTGCAAATGCACATAGGCCGCAGAGTATATATATGATCCTGTTTAGATACCGTTGCATAAAAATATTGGCTGAAAATACATCTTAATGCATTTTCAGCCAATTGTTATGCGTGTGACGCTTAATATATTATTACTGTATCAATACCTTAGTACCCAGGTCTACCGTTGTACCGTATTTCACATTGATGTTATCTACCGTTACGTCTATAAAAGATGCTACACTTGCATCGTAGGTAACACTATAAGTACCCTCCGGCAAGCCTACAAACATGAAATAGCCATCAGGGCCGGGAATAGCTGTATAGGTATCCACACCATTGGTAACATATACCGTAGCCAATGCAGGGCCGGGTAATACATAACCTTTTATGCGGCCATCTGTAAGCTGTGAATAGGCACGTATTACAGGCTTCAGCATGTATTTGCCATTGCCTGTCTGTACAATAGATTTTCCGGCATCAAAATCTATCCATACATCATAAGAACCACCTGCTACAAAGCTTTCTTTCAGGTTCAGCTTCAGCCCACTTTCCTGTGCAGAAGGCGTATTAAGCGGGTAGCTGGTGCCATCTACTACTACCGAGTTATTGCTGCCCAATACCAGGCGTATCTGTCCCACTTTACCCGCAGGTACATCTGCACGCAGCAGTAGTGTATCCAGGCCATTGCGGAAATCGAGCAGGTTGTAAACACCGGGGCGGATAGGTGCCAGCGAAACGGCGGCGCTACCCTCCATGGTCACTTCTACTTTTTGAATGTCGATGTACACTGCATCGTAAGCAGCAGGATCATCCGTAAGGTGCATATTCACCTTTGCAGTATTTTGCGAGTTTACCGGTTTGTCATCATTCTTTTGGCAAGAGGTAAACACCAGTGTGGCAGCCATTGCTGCAATAATCGCCGGGGCAAAAATTTTTCTTTTCATGTACAATTCCAGATTAGTTTAAAGACTAGGATATAAAAAACTATGCCAATAGAAATCCCGGTTGTGAAAACACCGGGATACAACTGTAACTGTGTCCTATCTATTAGTCTAAACTCATCTAAGGCTTTATTACCTCGCTATTCTTTATTCGTCTCCTTTACTCTCCCTCAGGAAGAATGCATTCTGGAATTTACCCCAGTAAGGTTTGCTGATGTCCGCATCGGTTTCTTTAGCGAAATATCCATCTGCTTTTTCAAAATAAGGTAGTGCTGCTTTCTTGCCACCGCCAAACATTTTAGGTGTAAAGAATTTATTGGTACCCTGCAGGTAATAGATGCGCGGGTTCTCTGCATTTATCTCCTTTGCTTTTTGCAGGTTCTCTTCAAATATCTTTCCGTATTTCTGCCAGCGTGCCTGCGGCTTTACGGCCATGCGTGCATTGGCTACCATAGCTGCCAGCACATAAGTTTCATCATTGTCTTTGCCAAGGATGCCTACGGCTTCACTCAGTTCTTTATTGGCTTCATCTACATAGGCATCGCGCTTGGCTTCTTCTTTTTCCATGTAAGAAAGCACTGCTTTGGCGTAGGCATTGTAAAAATGTGCTGTCCATTCGCTGTTCCATTTTTTAGCTATCATGGTCAGCTTGTTGCTTTGCTCTACCTTCTTCGTAAAGTCTTGCGTAGTATCGAAGGCGGTAAAGGTTTTCTTCAGTGTTTCATTGTAGTCTTGTGCATGGCAGTTCAAGTACGTGAATGCTGCGATGGCTGTTAACAGAATGTAGCGTGTCATCTTATATGTTTTATGGTTTTATACAATTATTAAAGTTCGTCTTTATCAAATGCAGTCAGCGAGAAGTTGGCACCTATAAATACCGAGCGGTATAGCGCAGGGCGCATTTCGTAACGCTGGCCGTTGGCATAGCGGTAGCCAAATACATTCTTCTGGTTGGTGATGTTATCGATACCAACGTACACCACTGTAAACCATTTCCTGATAGAGGTAAGGTAGTTGATATTGAGCGACAGATTGTGAAAGTAAGGTGTTCTATCTCCCAGGAATACCGGGTTGGAAGGGTTGTAGTATGGCCTGCCGGTGGCGTAGCTATAGGTCATGTTTATCTGCGTTTGCAGCTTTTCGATGAAGTATTTGGTCACTACATTCAGATTGTGGTTGGCAATGAAATCGGGTTGCGATTCAGCCAGGTAATTTTTATACAGCCTGCGGGTATCTATATAGCTGTACGATATCCAGTAGTCGGCATTCTTGATGCTTTTCTTATCTCTCCAGAACAGCTCTGCACCTGTGGCATAGCCGTGGCCGGAATTGTTAGCAGGCATGGTGATAGGGTCTAAATATCTTGTCTGGTTCGGGTCGAATGATTTGGTCAGATATTCATATACCAACTGGTCGTAGTGTTTGTAATAGCCTTCCAGCCTCAGGGTGCGGTCGTTGTGCATATACTGGTAGTTGGCTATGTAATGCACAGAGCGCTGCATTTCCAGGTTTTGGTAGTTGGCAATGAGGTATTGCTGATCGGGCGTTTGGTAGAACATGCCACCTGCCAGCGATACCTGACCGTACAGGCCTACTTTTACACCGGTAGCCAGGCGTGGAGCTACCACATTCTGTTTTAGCAGGGTGCTGTGTTCATAGCGCACGCCCGGCTTTACTGCCAGCCAGTGCAGCGGCGACCAGTCCATCTCTGCAAACGCAGCGAGCTGTGTTTCTGTAAACTCCGCAGGGTAAGTATTCCAGGTGCGATTGTAGTTGAAGTGCTGCAACTCACCACCTACTAATATACTCAGGCGCGTGGTGGCGTAATACTTAGCCTCTGCACGAAACTGGGTGCGATAATCTTTGTTTACATTGTTCATGGTATCCCACTTCACATCGTCCTGGTTGTAGCTGTACGAACCTGCTGTATATAAGCTCCATTTATCTTTCAGCATTTGCCTGTATGAAAGGCTGCTGTATAGGTTTTGAGATTTCAGCCCAAAGTCGAGCGTATTACCTGCATCGCCGGGGTTGGGTACACGCGTGCCGCTGGTGAAGCGTGAATAGTTTACCAATGCTTTCAGGATGCCATCTTTATTGGGCTTCCAGGTAAATTTGGTAGAGCCGCCTGCACCTTTAGGTACATCGTAGAAGTCAACGTTTGCTTTGGCAATACCGTAGAAGGGGGTCAGGTTGTTATAATAGCCTGTTGCTTCTATACTGGTTGTTTTAAAAAGCTTGGAGCCTGAAGCATATACACCTGCCATATTCAGCCCCAGGTTTACGGTGCTTTTATCGGGCAGGTCATTACTATTCAGTTCCAGTACCGATGACAATGCCTGTCCGTAACGCGCACTATAACCACCGCTGCTGAAAGAAATACCCTTGAACTGGAATGCACCGAAACGGCTGCGTGCTGCCACACCCGGCGCTGTGCTCAGGAAGGCATTCTGTGCTATCAGGCCATCTACCACCACTGCGGCTTCGCTAGCATCGCCACCGCGCACAAAAAGGCCGGTTTGTGTGCCTTGCTGCTGTGTGCCGGGTAGTGTTTGTATGGCTTTTACTATATCGGCCTGCGCACCTGCTGTAGTTACAATATCCAGCGGTTGCAGTACGGTCTTATTCTTGTCCGATGCTTCAAAAGAGCCTGCGGTGATAATCACTTCATCCAACTGGCGCGATGCGCCTTTCATTTTTAATACTACATCTTTCAGGTCGCCCGCTATGGTTACAGGCAGGCCTGCATTTTCGTGTGCTACTTCCGTAGCCATCAACGTTTGTGCACCGGTTTCCGTAGTGGTAAAGCTGAAGTTGCCAATGCTATCGCTGGTACTGCCGTCCAGTGTATTATCAAGATACACGGTGGCGCCGCGTACCGGCTTTCCTTTTTCGTCTGTTACCTTACCACTGATGGTAGCCTGCGCCATAGCGCTGAAGCTGCCTGCCAGTAAAAAAGATAAGAGTAGCGAATGTTTCATAAAAATAATTGGAGGTGATTTTTCTGATTGATGGAGCAAAACTATTGCCTGCCCACCTGCAGCCGAAATCCATTTCGGCTAAGCGGTAATAACAGTCGGTAAACAACCTTTTGCTGTCGGTAAAAGTTTTGTTAAAGTGACGTTTCTATGACGGGGCGCTATTATCGTGGCACAATTCTTTCATTTAACCTAGTGAGCGATTTTTTTCATGTAAAAAGGGGCACTTTGTCAAAAGCGCCCCTTTTTCTATTTGTAATGTGTGTAATTACATATTGCGCCTGTACTGGCCACCTACTTCAAACAGGGCTTTGGTTATCTGCCCCAGTGAGCAATACTTAACAGTTTCCATCAGTTCCTCAAAAATGTTCTGATTGTGGATGGCCACCTGCTGCAATTTGTGGAGTGCTTCCTGCCCTTTATCCCCACTGCGCTCCCACAGGTTTTGTACCGTGCTTATCTGGAATTCCTTTTCCTCGGTGGTAGAACGTATTACCTCCTGCGGTATCACCGTAGGTGAGCCTTTACTGCTCAGGAAGGTATTTACACCTATTATCGGGTATTCGCCGGTATGTTTCAGTGTTTCGTAGTACAGGCTTTCTTCCTGTATCTTGCTGCGCTGGTACATGGTTTCCATAGCGCCTAATACGCCACCACGCTCACTGATGCGGTCAAACTCGCTGAGTACAGCTTCTTCTACCAGGTCGGTCAGTTCTTCTATAATGAATGAACCTTGCAGCGGGTTCTCGTTCTTAGCCAGTCCCAGCTCTTTATTGATGATGAGCTGGATAGCCATGGCACGGCGCACACTTTCTTCTGTTGGTGTAGTTATGGCCTCGTCATAAGCATTGGTGTGCAGCGAGTTACAGTTATCGTATATCGCGTACAGCGCCTGCAACGTAGTGCGGATATCGTTGAAATCGATTTCCTGTGCGTGCAGGGAGCGGCCCGATGTCTGGATGTGGTATTTCAACATCTGCGAACGCTCATTGCCACCATATTTATACTTCATGGCCTTAGCCCATATGCGGCGGGCCACACGGCCAATTACACTGTATTCAGGGTCTACACCATTGCTGAAGAAGAACGACAGGTTGGGGGCAAAATCATCTATATGCATACCACGGCTGAGGTAGTATTCTACAAACGTAAAGCCATTGCTGATGGTAAATGCCAGCTGCGATATAGGGTTAGCACCTGCCTCTGCTATGTGGTAACCGCTGATAGATACCGAATAGAAATTGCGCACACCTTCATTGATGAAGTATTGCTGCACATCGCCCATCACACGCAGTGAGAATTCGGTAGAGAAGATGCAGGTATTTTGTGCCTGGTCTTCTTTCAATATATCGGCCTGAACGGTGCCGCGCACTGCTTTCAGGGTATCGGCTTTTATTTTGGCATATACATCGGCAGGCAATACCTGGTCGCCGGTAACACCCAGCAACATCAGGCCCAGACCATCATTACCCTGCGGTAGTTCGCCCTCTGCACCACCACCAAATACCGATGGATTATAAGTAGGGCGCTTGATGCCTTTCTCTTTATATATCGCGTCTATCTTCTTGTTTACTTCTGCTTCCAGGCCGTTTGCTTTGATGTACAGTTCGCACTGCTGGTCTATCGCTGCATTCATAAAGAAGGCAGTGATGGTCGGCGCCGGGCCATTGATGGTCATCGATACCGATGTTTTAGGGTCGGCCAGGTTGAAACCACTATACAATTTCTTCGCATCATCCAGGCAGCAAACACTCACGCCTGAGTTACCTACCTTACCGTAGATATCCGGGCGGTGGTCAGGGTCTTGCCCATAAAGTGTTACGCTATCAAACGCGGTACTCAGGCGTTTCGCAGGCATGCCCAGCGATACGTAGTGGAAGCGTTTATTGGTACGCTCGGGACCACCCTCACCGGCAAACATACGGGTAGGGTCTTCACCCTCGCGTTTGAATGGGTAAATGCCTGCAGCATACGGAAATTCGCCCGGGAAGTTTTCGCTCAATGCCCAGTACAGTATTTCGCCCCATGCTTCAAACTTAGGTACGGCTACTTTAGGTATTTGCGAATGAGAAAGTGATTCGGTATGCGTTTTTATCTTCAGTTCCTTATCGCGCACTTTAAATACGTAGAACTCATCGGTAAACAGGTGCTTCTTCTTGTCCCAGTTTTCCAGCAAGTGCTTGTTTTTAGGGTCCAGCTCCAGCTCTGTTTTGGCATACACTTCCTGCAGTGTTTTTACCAGGCGGTCTTTATCCTCTACCTGCGCTGCCTCCAGTGTTTCTATTGTCTTCCTGAGGCCAAACAGTTTTTGCGCAACTGCAGCCTGGTCTTTAGCCCATTTATCGTACTTCCGGTTGTTTTCAGATATTTCGCTGAGGTAGCGGGTACGTGCCGGCGGGATGATGAATATCTTTTCACTCATCTCGTCCGTTATCTTAAAGTTGGAATGTAGCTCTGTACCGGTCTTCTTCACCACAATGTCCATCAGCGATTTGTACATCGTGTTGGTACCCGGGTCGTTGAATTGTGAGGCGATGGTGCCATATACCGGCATCTCATCCGGGTTCCGGTCGAATAGCTTATGGTTGCGCTGGTATTGTTTCTTCACATCGCGCAGGGCATCCATAGCACCGCGTTTGTCAAATTTGTTGATGACAACGATGTCGGCAAAGTCCAGCATGTCTATCTTTTCCAGCTGTGTGGCCGCACCGTATTCGGGTGTCATCACATACATGCTCAGGTCGCTGTAGTCGGTTATCTGTGTATCGCTCTGGCCAATGCCCGATGTTTCGAGTATGATAAGATCATAATTCGCAGCTTTCAGTATGTTCACTGCATCCAGTATGTGCTTGGATACTGCCAGGTTGCTTTGGCGGGTAGCCATCGAACGCATGAATACGCGCTCATTGCGGATGGCATTCATACGGATACGGTCGCCCAGCAAGGCGCCACCTGTCTTCTTTTTAGAAGGGTCTACCGATATAATACCAATGTTCTTATCCTTAAAATCGAGCAGGAAGCGGCGTACCAACTCATCTACCAGCGAGCTTTTACCTGCACCGCCCGTACCGGTAATACCCAGCACCGGGGTTTTAGAAGTAGCAGCTGTTTCTGCTATCTTCTTCAGCATAGCCTGTGTTTCCGGCAGGTCGTGAAAGTTCTCGGCAGCAGATATCAGGCGCGCTATCGATTTGGCATCTTTTTCATGCAGATGGCCTACTTCACCATTCAGTTGGTTGCCGGTAGGGTAGTCGCTTTTTTGTATCAGGTCATCTATCATGCCCTGCAGGCCCATAGCACGGCCATCATCGGGCGAGTAGATGCGCGTGATACCATAGGCATGCAGCTCATCTATTTCAGATGGCAGTATTACACCGCCGCCGCCGCCAAATATTTTGATATGCCCGCAACCACGCTCTTTCAGCAGGTCGTACATATACTTGAAGTATTCTACGTGGCCACCCTGGTAAGAGGTCATGGCTATAGCATTGGCATCTTCCTGTATGGCGCAATCCACCACTTCCTGCACACTACGGTCGTGGCCCAGGTGTATCACTTCCACACCACTGCTCTGCATCACGCGGCGCATAATGTTGATGGCAGCATCGTGCCCGTCGAAAAGAGAAGCAGCCGTAACGATACGTACTTTATTCTTCGGAGTATATGACATATATGTAAATTCTAACCAATAAAATACACAGGCCCAGCCTGTAATAAGGGACGTAAAGGTACAAAACGGCAGGCAATAACGCATTGCCGTGCAGCTTTTGTAACGATAAATGGCGGCCAGTAGCCGCCATTTATTATAAAGTAGTTTAATGAATTGTTTTAGAACAGCAGGTTCCTCTGGTTGAAGAAGTAGGTGAACCTTGGCATAATGGTCCACTGACGCTGCAAACCGTCAGGGCGTGCATCACGCGTGATAACGGGGAAAGAACCGGTGATATCCAGCTTGCAATCGGCATAGCGGCCAAAGCGAACGAAGGCATTACCTACGATGCTCATGGTAAAGCCATCGGAACCATCTATTTCCCTCCATGCGCCGGTACGGTCTTCGTACAGGTCATTGCGCAGGTGATACATGGCCAGAGCGCCTCCTGTTATGCCCAAGCGGTTATTTACCAGGTGGCCTTCCAGGCGTGCCATCACATCGCCATTACGATACAACTTGCGCGATATTTCATATTCGCTGTTGCTATATACGGGGTCGTTCATATAAGATGAACGATAGTAGTCATTCTGATTGTAACGGAATACCGGTTGCTGGTAACCTACAGCCACGCTTACATACTCTTTGAACATGGCGCTGGCACCCAGTATACCATCGGTACTACCCAGGCCGCTTTGATAAGCCATAGGCAACGGGCGGGTATTACCATCGCTGCGGTTGGCAGTGGTCATGCTGAGCAATGCACCTGCAGTAGCCTGTACCGTCCACCATTCAGGGTCTTGTACGAATACATGGGTATAAGCTAACGACAGATCGCCCAGTCCCCAGCCGTGCCCCAGGTCGCCGGAAGCAGCTATGAACGGTACGCGCACATCTATGTATCCCATACCTTCCATAAGGGGTACACGTACTTCTACCTGCGGCATGTGCAGTTTTATATCCCTTTCGCCCTTGGCAAAAGTGTGCCCTAAGCTGAAGTGTGTTCTTGAGTTTTCGTAATTGTCATCGCTTACTACCAGAGATGATGCAGTGCGCATAGCACCTATTGAAGCAAACCCGGGATCAGAATCGCCCTGTGCCGAAGCGGTAGTTGCACCTACACTCAGCGCCACAGAAAGACAAAAAGCTGTCAGGTGTTTTATACTCATAATACTATAGATGTGTCTCAAATATAGTTTTATAAAAGTAAAAATTCATGTCTATAAGACATTTTTTTATAAAAGGAGCCCGCAGTATTAGCTGCGGGCTCCTTTTTGCTATTCAGGTTGTCATTATATCTTTTGCTGCTGCGGCTGCACGATAGGTATATTCTTCAGCTCTTTTATTTTGCCGAAGCCACCCAATATATTGCGCAGGTTGTGATAGCCCTGGCGTTTCAGCAGGGATGCTGCTATCACCGACCGGTAGCCACCCGCACAGTGTACGTACAGGTTGGTATCCGTATCTATCAACGCTACATTCATAGGGTCCATCAGGGTATCGAGCGGGGCATTCTGTGCGCCTTTTACGTGTGCGGCGTCAAATTCAGAGGGCTTGCGTACGTCTATCACATCCAGCTTGCTATCGTGCGGCAGGTCCATAGCCAGCTCTTCAGCTTCAATATCAATGATCATATCCACATCTTCGTCGGCAGCTTTCCAGGCAGCGATGCCACCATCGAGGTAGCCCTGCACGTTATCGATACCTACCCTTGACAGGCGGATAGCGCTTTCTTCTTCTTTGCCGGGCTCTGTAACCAGTACCAGCGGCTGATCGAAAGGCAGCAAGCTACCTGCCCATTCTGCAAACCTGCCTTCCAGGCCTATGCTGATAGAGCCGGGTACAAACTCTTCGGTAAACACACCTGCATTGCGGGTATCCAGTATCCAGGCACCATCATTTACTTTTTGTTTGAAGGCCGTTACATCCAGCGGTTGCATAGCGCGTTTCATTACCTCGTCCATACTGCTGTAGCCTTCTTTATTGATGCGGGCATTGATAGGAAAATATGCCGGTGGCGTAGTAAGCCCATCGGTAACAGCTTTGATAAACTCTTCTTTGGTCATTTCCTGCAGTGCGTAATTGCTTTCCTTTTGCTCGCCGATGGTGCTGTACGTATTAGGCCCCAGGTTTTTGCCACATGAAGAGCCCGGGCCGTGTGCCGGGTATACAATAACGTTATCGGGCAGTGTTTTTATCTTACGCTGCAGGGAATCATATAAATAACCGGCCAGCTCTTCCTTGCTCAAGTTGCCACTGAACAGGTCGGGACGGCCCACATCGCCTACAAACAAAGTATCGCCGGTGAATACACAGTATGGGTTGCCAGACTCATCGTAGAGCAGGTAGCTGGTGCTTTCCAGTGTATGGCCGGGCGTGTGCAATGCCTTCAGCTTCAGGTTGCCGATGGGGAAGTCTTCACCATCTTTGGCCATGTGAAAGTTGAATTTAGCATTGGTTTGCGGGCCATATACTATGGTAGCGCCTGTTTTCTCAGCCAACTCCAGGTGTCCGCTCACAAAATCGGCATGAAAGTGTGTTTCAAATATGTATTTGATCTTCACACTCTGGTCTGCCGCCTTTTTGATATAAACGTCCACATCGCGTAGCGGGTCTATAACGGCTGCCTCGCCATTGCTGGCTATGAAGTATGCTGCTTCACTAAGGCAGCTGGTATACATTTGCTCTACTGTCATTTGTTGTGTTTTGTTGCAGTTTCTGCAGTTTTTTAAAATTTCTTAGTCCCTGTTGCGGTTATTGAACAGCATAACGTAGTACAATAGCTGTGCTACCGATGCTATGGCTGCTACCACATAGGTGCGTGCCGCCCATTTCAGTGCATCGGCCGCTTTGTCATGCTCGGCCCTGTGGGTGAGGCCGGTACTGTCCATCCACTTCAGCGCGCGGTTGCTGGCATCGTATTCTACAGGCAAAGTTATAAGAGAAAACAATGTAGATGCCGCAAAAAGAATGATTCCTATCAGCAGTACGGTCTGGTTTCCTCTACCGAAAAATAACCCGGCACCAGCCAGGAGTACCCATTGCGATAACGTAGTACTTATCTGCACAAGGGGTACCAGCTTGCTGCGCAATTGCAGCATGGCATAGCCGGTAGCGTGCTGCACGGCGTGCCCGCATTCGTGGGCAGCTACGGCTGCAGCGGCTATACTGCGCCCGCCATATACATCGGGGCTCAGGTTTACCGTTTTATCGGTAGGGTTATAGTGATCTGACAGGAAACCGTGGCCCGATACTACCTGCACATCGTATATACCATTTTCATGCAGCATACGTTCGGCCACTTCTTTACCGCTAAGGCCCTCGCTGAGGGGTTCTTCAGAATATTCACGGAATTTACTCTTCAGCCTCATACTCACTACCATACCTAATATCATAGGCAGGAGGAAGAAAATCAAGATATTCATTATTTAATTCTATCGTTTATACTTAACACATCAAATAGCCTACCAATGTAAAAATGGCAGTTTTGCTATGCTGCAAGTTACCGATTATACATAATATAAGGGTTGTGGGCATGACTATATGGCTATAAACAAAACGCCGGGGCTACCCGGCGTTCTACTGAAAAATCAAAACACGAAAAATGGTTACCACTTCAGCGTAATGCCGGCCATGTAATTAATGCCTGCCTGCGGAAAGTAGCGATTGTCTACCACGTTTTGTCCGGCGGTTTGATATACATACCATACATAGCCATTGCTTTCATATTTGCGGTCGAAGATGTTGTTGACAGCGAAAGTTGCCATTATCTCGCGGAATGGTTTCAAGGCTACACTATAACGCAGGCGAAGGTCGCACAGGGTATAATCCTTGATAGTACGATTTTCATCGCCTGAATTATCGAGGTATTGCTTGCCTACGTGTTTGCCCATTACATCCAGCTCCAGCGTTTGATTATCGAGCAGGTTTACAAACGGGGCAAACGTAACACCGCCACCGGCAATGAGGGATGGAGACAGCGCGATAGGCGTATTGCTATGTGTAACAGCTACTTGTGCATAGTTTGGGTCATCCCAGTTATCTACATATTCCGTGAATTTTTTGATACGGTTGTCAGAAAAAGTAGCATTGGCGTTCAGGCTTACCCAATCGGCCGGTTTGAAACCTGCCTGCAGCTCGATACCCGCGCGGTAGCTTTCAGGCACGTTGGTACGGCTGTAGGCGCCTACATCGTTTATTTTACCTGTGAATACCAGCTGATCGCGATAGCTCATATAATACAGGTTGGCAGCCGCGCTCCAGTTGCGCTTGCTTATTTCGTAGCCTGCTTCCACATCATACAGCCTTTCCGGTTTGGGCAATGCTGTGGGCGATGCTTCAAAATCGTCGCGATTTGGTTCTTTATTGGCAACCGCGAATGATGCATATGCTTTTTGCCTGTTGCGCGATGTGTTTTTCACCAGGTAGGTGATACCCGCTTTAGGATTGAAGAAATTAAAATTATTGACCGGGCGCAGGGTGGGGTTTTTACGGAAACCGTTGATGATGTAAGACACATTGCGGTATTGCAGGTCGCCAAAAAGTATGAGGTCTTTGCCGATAGTTTGCTGTGCTTTTACATACAGGTTCAGGTCGTTTTTCTGAGAATTGAGCAGGTACCAGCGGTAATCGGCAGGGATGTTATGCTCTGCCCATTTTACATAGCCGTAGTGGTCGCCCAGGTATTGGGTCCAGCCGCCGCCAAATGCTATTTGTGTCTTCTCTTTTTCATAAAGGAGTGAGAAAACGGAGCCATAATAATGATTGTCTAACCATAGCTGGCGTACCATATCGGTAGCGGTAATAGTATCTGCACCAGATGGTGTGATATAATTGCCTAAGCCATAAGTACTGTATAATTCGCCCAGCTTGTATTCTTCATAATAGCCACGGCCGCGGGTAAGGAATACAGCAGCATGTGCCGTCAGGTATTTGCTGAATTTATGGTCGGCAAAGAACTGGTAGTAGTCCTGCTGGTAATTATCGGTCTGGTTGTTGTAATAACTGCCATCGGCCTTCATACCCAGTTCGTTATACGTGCGGTTGGTAGCCAGCGAATCGCCCGGCACACCATTCCAGGCCTGGCCTGTCTTTTCTTTGCCGGTCATGAGCATAAAGCGCAGCGCAGTTTTCTTGCTAAGCTGCCAGCCGGCCAGCAACTGTAGTGACTTGAGGTCGCTGGCAGAACGGTCGATAAAACCATCTGAATTGATCTTTGACAAACGGACATCGAACTGGAAGCCGTTTTTCAGCAAACCTGTACCTGCTTTCACGGTATGCCTCCAGGTATTGAAAGAGCCGTAGCTATTGCTTACCTCTACGCCAGCTTTTTCCATTTGCTGCAGGTTGCTGATGCTCATGGTAGCGCCAAAGGCGGCGGCACCGTTGGTAGATGTGCCCACACCGCGCTGCAGCTGTACGGAGCCGGTAGAAGAAGCAATATCAGGGAAATTGACAAAGAAAGTACCCTGCGATTCCGCATCATTCACGGGGATGCCGTTCAGGGTCACATTCATACGTACCCCATCGGTACCGCGTACACGAACACCCGTGTAGCCTATGCCCGTACCGGCATCGGAAGTGACAACAGCAGAAGGTGTGTATTGGAGCAAGTAGGGAAGGTCCTGCCCAAGATTGGCCTTTTCAATGTCTATAGCTTTAATTTCAGTTTTCACGAAGGGGGCATTGGAACCGGCCCGGAGCGAGCGTATCTCTATAGGTTCCAGCATTTGCCTTTTGGCAAAGGTGTCTGTAGCCTGCTGGGCTACAGCGGTAGTAGTGCAGCACAGGGCTGCAATGGTCATAACATGTTTGTTGAACTGCTGCATGGCATTTATTAAATACAATTAATAATATGGGGCGCCATGTATGTGCCGCAACCAAAAGCAGAAACCATCGGATACAAGCGCAGGCCTTCGCGTATACAGATGGATGCAATGGAATATGGCAGCTGATTTTGCTCATCCCTAACCGGCATTACCCGGTCCAGGTTCAGCGGGTATAATCTCAGCCCTTGTGTTTCAGGCACCCCGTTTTGTTCCGTTTAGAACATGTGGCAAAAGTATGACATTAAAATCGATTGGAGCGGGAATTTTAATACAGATTTAATTACTGAATATCCGTATCTTCGGAATCCATAAAAAAAGTAAGATGAATAAAATTACTACATTCTTAACTGTAGCTGCATTAGGCGCCGGCCTGAATGCAACTGCACAAACAGTGCTCAGGGAAACTTTTGAGGCCGGAACAAGCCTGCCTGCAGGCTGGACGCAGGTAACCAAAGCAACTACCGGTTGGAAAATCAATTCAGGAGACCTCTTTTCTACAAACGGCTGGAAAATAGTTTCGCGTGACAAATACGTAGTTGTTGACGAATGGAATAACAACGAGAACAATGACACGACGAGCCTGGTATCACCTGTATTTAATCTAACGGGTGTAACAGGTGCGAAACTTACTTTCAACTTTTACATTGTAAATGCAAGCTATGGTTCTACCGGGCCTGCTGAAAGGGGTACTGTGAACATATCTACTGATGGCGGTGCTACATGGACTGCAATCGATACGCTGGCGGGTAATCCTACAGAGTGGCAATATGCTGCAATCGATCTTTCTGCTTATGATAATATGCCTAATATGCAGCTGGCATTCACCTACTACGATGGTAAAGGTGGTACCAACAAGCTGGTAGGTATGGCATTAGACAATATACAAGTAGCAGTGCCTACTGCGGATGGTGTAGCTATCGAACCACTGAGCCTGCCCATATTTGCAGGTTCGGAAAGGATGATGGCAACGAACACTGAAATAAAAGCTACAGTACGCAATACCGGTACCGCAGCTATGACGAGTGTAAAAGCTGAGTACATTGTAGATGGCGGTACACCTGTATCTGAAACTTTCTCTGGCCTGAATGTAGCACCTTATGCTACTACAACCGTGAAGTTTGGTACAAAGCTGGCTACCCTTGCTGCAGGAGCACACACTATTGAAGTGAAACTGACAGATGTAAATGGCGCACCAGATCCTGAAACTTGGGATAACAGCCTTACGAGCGATTTTACAGCAGCATCTAACACAGCTACACGTGCCGGCCTGATAGAAGAATTTACTTCTTCTACTTGTGCGCCTTGTGCTTCATTTAACACCTTCTTCGATCCGCTGATAACCGATAACAAAGCAAATGATGCTTCGGTTAATTTCAACGTGATCAAATACCAGATGAACTGGCCTAACCCTGGCAATGATGCGAGCTACAACCCGCATGGTGCTACCCGCAGGGATTTTTATGGTGTAAGCGGTATTCCTGACCACTATACAAATGGTATGTCTGGCACCAGTGGCGACCAGGCTGAAATAGATGCTTCTAAAGAAGCACCGGCTTTCATGAACATTACAGGTACTTACTACGTAACGGGTGATTCTATGTTTGTTGATTTTGGTGTAACGCCATACTTCAACAGCAATAAGAACCTGAAAGTACATGCTGCTATTGTTGAGAACGACTACTATAATGATGCGGCTACTACATCTCAGAAACACTATGTATATGTAATGCGCCGCATGCTGCCAAGCGGTAGCGGTACTAGTGTGAGCAACTGGGTAGATGGTACTGCTAACAACTATAGCTATAAAGTAAAAGCAACTATAGGTAACAATAAACAAGGTGATTTCAACCTGTGGACACACCCTAAGAATACAAACGTACTAGTATTTGTACAGGATGAAGTTACCGGTACGGTGCTGCAATCGAAAGTAATAAACGCACAGTGGCCTACGAATGTAGCGGCTACTAAAAATGAAATCAACAACGTAGCGGTATATCCAAACCCTGCTACCGAATTTACAACGGTTGGTTTCAATCTGAACAATGCTGCTAAAGTATCTGTACAGGTTACAGATATCACTGGCCGTGTAGTATTCACTGCTGCTGAGCAATCATTTGAAGCCGGCCTGCGTGAAGTGCGCATCCCTACAGCCAACATGGCTGCTGGCCAATACAATGTTACGGTTAAAACAAACAGCGCTGTTGCAACACACAGCCTGTCTGTAACGAAATAACATCAGCTAATCATTAAAATAAAAAAGCACCTCAATTGAGGTGCTTTTTTATTTTGGTAGAATACTACGCTTCAAAATACTCAATGATGCACTCTTTTAATATCCTTTCCTGCCCTTGCAGGCCGGTGGTTTCTACGGGTTTTAGCTGGTCGTAATGCGGCCAGCCATCGGCATCGCGGCTGATGAACTCAAAATATCCACGGCGGCTGAGCAGTGAGCATACAGCCACGTGCATCAGGTCTTGTTTTTGTTCTTTGGTGAATTTGCGGTTGGGCAGTGCCCCCAGTTCATTCACCCCTATCAGGAATAGGGTGCTTTCCATATCGGGTACCTTTCCGAAACGCTCGCGCAGCATGAATTCTACCTGTATCCAACGTTCTTCAAAATTTTCCATATTGGGTGCAAAGCTACTATTATTGGGTTTAACGCAGTTTTAACGCCTGAAAAATAGCACAGGTGATATTTTTGAGAAGTAATATATTGCGCAAATAGTACGATAGCATATGGAACCCACCACAAATACATTTGATGTTCGCGAACTGAACGAACGCATACACCAGCAGAGCGCCTTTATAGACCTGCTGACGATGGAGCTGAACAAGACCCTGGTAGGCCAGAAGCATATGGTGGAACGCCTGCTGATAGGGCTGCTGGCCAATGGCCACGTGCTGCTGGAAGGTGTGCCCGGCCTGGCAAAAACACTGGCCATCAAATCTCTGGCTACAGCCATACACGGCCGCTTTGCCCGAATACAGTTTACCCCCGACCTGCTGCCCGCCGACGTGCTAGGTACGATGGTATATAACCCGCAGGCACATGAATTTGCGGTGCGCAAAGGGCCGATATTCGCCAACTTTGTATTGGCAGATGAGATAAACCGTGCCCCGGCAAAAGTACAGAGTGCCTTGCTGGAAGCTATGCAGGAACGCCAGGTAACCATTGGCGACAATACCTACAAACTGGAAGAACCCTTCCTGGTGCTGGCCACGCAAAACCCGATAGAGCAAGAAGGTACGTATGAGCTGCCCGAAGCGCAGGTAGACCGTTTTATGCTGAAAGTGGTGATCACATATCCTAAAAAAGAAGAAGAGCGCCATATCATCCGCTACAACCTGAACCCGCAGGGTATGCCTAAGATAAACCAGGTAGTATCGCCTGAGGATATACTTAAGGCACGCCACCTGGTACGAGAGGTATATATGGATGAGAAGATAGAGCAATATATACTGGATATTGTATTTGCCACCCGCTTTCCCGAAGAATATAAGCTGCACAAACTGAAACCGCTGATAAGCTACGGTGCCTCTCCACGTGCCAGCATCAGCCTGGCGCTGGCAGCTAAGGCATATGCCTTTATAAAGCGCCGTGGCTATGTGATACCGGAAGATATACGCGCTATATGCCATGATGTGATGCGCCACAGGATAGGCGTTACTTACGAGGCCGAAGCAGAGAACATTACCAGCGAACAGATACTGAACGAGATACTGAATGCGGTAGAAGTGCCATAGTAGCTACTACCGGCAAAAGAATATATCATTAACCAGCCTTGCAACTACTGCAAGGCTTTTTTATTTAAACTATATTTGCCCCACAATTTTTAATATATGCTGCCGATACAATTGCTAAGGCAAAACAAAGAGTTTGTACTGGAAGGACTGAAGAAAAAACATTTTAAAGAGCTGAACCTGGTGGAGGAAATTATCTCGATAGACGAGAAACGCCGCCAGATACAGGTAGAGAATGATACGCTGGCAGCATCCATAAACTCGGCATCGAAAAATATAGGCCAGCTAATGGGCCAGGGCAAAAAAGAAGAAGCTGAAGCCCTGAAAGCAGATGTAGCCAAACATAAAGAGCAAACTAAAGAACTGGGCGAAAAGCTATCTCAACTGGAAAAGGAGCAGCATGAACTGATGATAAAGCTGCCTAACCTGCCCCATAGCAGTGTGCCGGAAGGTAAAACGCCGGAAGAGAATGAAGTGGTAAGGCAATGGGATAGCATGCCCAACCTGGAGGCACAAAAGCTGCCGCACTGGGAACTGATGGAAAAATATAACCTGGTAAACTTTGAGCTGGGTACTAAAATAACCGGTAGTGGTTTCCCGGTGTATATAGGGCAGGGGGCAAAGCTGCAGCGCGCGCTGATAGCCTACTTCCTGGACTATAATATCAATGCCGGATATACGGAGTATTACCCGCCATACCTGGTGAATGAAGCATCGGCATATGGTACGGGCAGCCTGCCCGATAAGGAAGGGCAGATGTATTACATGCCTGCTGATGACTTGTACCTGATACCTACATCGGAAGTGCCAGTAACGAATGTGTACCGTGATACGATAGTAGCTGAAAGCGAATTGCCTATAAAAATGACGGCCTACTCACCATGCTTCCGTCGTGAGGCCGGTTCTTACGGCAAGGATGTACGTGGGCTAAACCGTGTGCACCAGTTCGATAAAGTAGAAATAGTGCAACTGGTGCACCCGGAAAAAAGCTACGATGTGCAGGAAGAAATGGTAACGCACGTAGAAGCACTGCTGAAAGCGCTGGGCCTGCAATACCGCGTACTGCGCCTGTGCGGTGGCGATATGAGCTTTACATCGGCACGTACTTACGACCTGGAAGTGTATAGCGCAGCGCAGGAACGCTGGCTGGAAGTAAGCTCTGTATCGAACTTTGAAACCTTCCAGACCAACAGGATGAAAGCGCGCTTTAAAGATGGCAATGGTAAAACACAGTTGCTGCATTCACTGAATGGCAGCTCACTGGCACTGCCACGTGTGATGGCCTGCATACTGGAAAACCACCAGACACCGGAAGGTATTAAGATACCGGAAGTGCTGCGGCCATATTTTGGTAAAGAAATGATCAACTAAACCTTAGGATTTAGATTTTAGTTTTCAGAATTTTATATCATGATACAACGTATTCAATCTGTATGGCTTTTATTGGCAGCACTTTGCTGCGTGGGGTTGTTTTTCTTCGATATCTATCATGCAGAGATAGCGGTGAATGGAGCGAATACCATTAAAGCAATAAGGGTAAGCGACCATTATCCATCGCTACTGATAGCACTGGTGATAACCATTATGCCGCTGGTGGCCATCTTCATGTTTAAAAACCGTAAACGCCAGAAACTGATAGCGATATTCAGCATTGTAGCTACTATAGGGTTTGTGGCTATGGCATTGGGAAGGGTTACAAATTTCAGAAATGATAACCCCGCAGCTGTAAATGGCAGCTATTGGATAGGTGCTGTATTACCGGCTATAGCAATCATCTTTTTGATAATGGCCATACGCGGTGTCAACCACGATGATAAGCTGGTAAAATCGGTAGACCGTCTTCGGTAAACTCATATTTGCAGATACTAAAAAGGCAGGCTTTTCGAAAAGCCTGCCTTTTATTTTTGTGATAAACAAATCAGAAGCTGAAAGAAACGCCGGCATTTACACCTGCATTGCTGAATGGCAGGCTGTAAGACATTTGCGTATTGCTGTTCTCGTATTTCCTGCTGTAGCTTGCCATTTTATCATTGGCAGACATGCGAGGTAATACATCAATGCCATTTGCATAATAGGCGGTAATCTCTCTTTCCTTTACAAAAACAGATAGGGAAGTAAGATTGGCTTCCGCCCATATATTCATTTTTTTCGAGGCTTTTACAGAGATGCCCATAGCGCCGCTATAGCCTAAGGAGAAATAGGTTTTGTATATAGCTTCGCCTTCGTAATTGTAGTTGGTGGCTATATCGCTTAATGTGCCGTTGAATTCATTTTTTATGCGTGCCATCAGTGGTAGCACAAAACCGGCACGGGCATACATGCTAACCTTTTCGCCGGGTGTGCGCAGTACAAGGGAAGGATTCAGCATCAACGGTGCTTTTGCATAGGTAGTATTGCGCTCACTGAAGTAGCCATTGTTATAAGGGCCTGCATACAAGCCTTCATTTTTCTTTTGCAGAAATCCAATCGTAGCATTCAGTTCAATGCCTACATATTTGCTGAACATGATGCCAGCACCGGCAATAGCCTGCATGCCTGAGCTAACGCCTGATTTTTTCAAATCGTAATCGGTGGCGGCACCTGTTATACTATTATAAGTAACCTTGCCATTGATGGGATTATCATATGCAAAATAAGCACTACCGGAAACAGGGATATTATGGCCGATGCCAACTTTTACATACACCTTTTGTGCGTGCGAAACAGATATGAGGGCTGATAGTGCCGTTAACAGGAGTACTGACTTTTTCATATTATAAATTGATGCGCAAAGATAAAAGATTATATAAAAGCCACGCTACGTGCGTGGCTTCTATTGAATGCAATGATGAGTGTTATTTACGTTTCATAGCGGCTTCTATTTCTTCGGCCGTAATAGGTATGCCTTTGAACAGGTCGACACTACCACCTTTGGTAAGCCATACGTTGTTCTCTATACGGATGCCTATTTGTTCTTCTTCTATATAAATACCCGGCTCTATGGTAAACAGCATGCCTTCTTTAACAGGCAGTGTGCGGGTACCAAGGTCGTGCACATCTATACCCAGATGGTGGGTAACACCATGGTAGAAATACTTGCGATATGCAGGGTTTGCAGGGTCCTGATTTTTGATGTCTGCTTTGGTTATCAGTCCCAGCCCCAGTATTTGTTTTTCCATCTCTACATTCATCTTCGCAGCATATTCAGGAAAAGCGATACCGGGTTTTAATATTTTTTTGGCATAGTTGTGTGCATCCAGCACGGCATTATACACCTGTTTCTGACGCTTGGTGAATTTACCGTTTACGGGTATAGTGCGCGTCATATCTGCACAATAGTTGCCATACTCTGCGCCAAAGTCCATCAGTATCAGCTCGCCGTCTTTACACTCCCGGTTGTTTTCTATATAGTGCAGCACACGCGCCCTGTCGCCCGATGCGATGATGCAATCGTAGGCATGGCGCGTAGCACGGTTGCGCAGGAATTCGTGTGTGATCTCTGCCTCTATCTCGTGCTCCATCACACCCGGCTTTATAAACTTCATTACGCGCAGGAAAGCCTTGTGCGTAATATCTACTGCTTGTTGGGTAACAGCAATTTCCTCTTTTGTTTTGATAGCACGCAGCTCCTTCATGATAGGGGCAGAACGCTCATATTTATGAACGGGGTAACGCTTCATGAAATCGTGCACATACAACAAGTCGGGGCGGAACAAGGTAGTATCCAGCCTGTCGTTCTCATTTGTATTCAGGTACACATACTCAGCATTGTGCATCATCACCTGCAGCGTAGTATCTATGCTATCCAGCCATTGCACGTTTTTGATGCCCGATAGTGCCGTCGCCTCATCGGCGCGCAGCTTATGGCCTTCCCATTTTTCCAGATGCTCATTAGGGCGAATCAGTACCAATACTTCGCGCGCGCTTGTATCCGGGTTGTCCGGGTACAATATCACCATCGATTTTTCCTGCACTACACCTGAAAGCCATACCACATCGGCATTAGGACGGTAGGTATATATAGCATCACCATTGGTAGGCAATACAGGATTGCCCGGGAAGATGGCGATGGAATTAGGTTTCATCTTCTTTATAAACCTTTCGCGGTTTTGTGTATATAGCTTGTTAGGAATTGGTAAGTATTTCATGTCCTTTTTAAAAAATGATAAATGAAGTTAAGCCTTGACAGCGAATAGCGCCAAAAGTAAGTATTAGTTTTTGCTAATAACTAACCCCATATGTGGGAGTAATGAGTTTAGGAATGAGAATAGGTTAGTTCGAATACTATGGCTTTTACAGAGTGGCTGTGAAAAGTAGGTATCTGGTATCCCGCAGAAACAATCCAGCTTTTAGTTACTGCATACGCACTACCCAATACCAGTTCGCCCAAGTCATGTTTGCCGCTGATAAAGTCGGCCTGGAACAACAGCTTTTCTTTCCATATACGCTGCTCCACGCCTGCCTGCACACCTGCATACCGAAAGCAGCTTTTATCCACCCAATTTCTTGTTTCACTACCAAAGAACCCGTTGCTGCTGGTGTAAAGGCCACCCACCAGCTTAGTGTGTGTCTTTTCTACGCTATATACACTGTTGACATATATATAAGCGGCACCTTTGCCCTTTTCATTACATCCTACCTGGGCACCTGTGCCAATGGACAAATGATTATCAAGATGAAATTTCTTTTGAAAATTTGCAGCAAACAAGGGTGCATAAGGCGTGTTATCATTCGTGGATAATAAATCATGCCTGGTTTCATCATAGGTCACACCTAATGCATTTATACCAATTTCCCATTCGTGCCCCAAGCCATAAGATAAGGTAGTATTTGACTGAAGCGTGCCTTTGCAGAGGTTTACCTGCTGCTGAAAGAAAACCTTATTCTTTTGTGTAATATCCGAGCTGGGGACATTAAAGAAGTTTTGCTGTGCCAGTGAATGGAACGACATCAGCATTAAAAAACCAAACAGAGGTTTCATCTTGAGGATATAAATATGACTGCAAGTAACAATATGAAACTATAACTAAATGCTAAATTATCGTTACAAGTGCAGTTGTGTAGCCACAACCTCCCTGCCAAAGAATACCGTAGCATGCTCCTCAAAATCCTTAGCATTATCGGTAGTGTAGAAAGAGATGTTGCCACCTTTTGTTAATCGCTGTTCCATTTCGGGGTGGCGCTGCAGGTAATCGGCCAGGCTATTTGCCACTATATCGCCCTGGGCTACCAGTTGGATGTTACGCGGCAGATACTTCTTCATTTTTTCCATTAACAATGGATAGTGGGTACATGCCAATACTATCGTATCTATATCCGGTTCTTTAGCCAGCAGTTGTTCCAGGTATTTTTGAACAAAATAATCAGCACCAGGGCTGTCATATTCGCCATACTCCACTAAAGGCACCCACATGGGGCAAGACTTCTGGTGGACAGTAATATCGGGAAAGAAATGATTAATCTCCATCCTGTAAGATCCCGAATTGACCGTGCCCTTGGTGCCCAATACGCCTACCTGCTTTGTTTTGGTATAATTGCCAATTATCTCCGCTGTGGGGCGTATCACCCCCAGTACCCGGTTATCGGGTGCCAGGCGAGGCAGGTCGTTTTGCTGTATGGTACGTAATGCCTTGGCGCTGGCCGTATTGCAAGCCAGTATCACCAGCGGGCAGCCTTGCTCAAAGAACCATTCTACACATTGTAAGGTATATTCATGTATGGTTTCGAAAGTGCGGTTGCCATAGGGTGCGCGGGCATTATCGCCCAGGTATATATAATCGTACTGTGGCAGGCGCGCAGCTATAGACTTGAAAACCGTAAGGCCACCGTAGCCGGAATCGAAAACACCTATTGGATGGGATGCTTGCATGTAGCTGCAAATATAGAAAAGAGCCGTGCGAAAGCGGCCCTTTCAAGTATTATCTTACCGTAATGTCAGTACGAAACTATTAAGGGTTTCCTAAAACAAGGTCATACAGATGTATTCCTTTTTATTTACTGGTGTTTAAAGCTTAATTTTACGCGATTTTTTTACTTATGAGTGACGTTGCAACTACCCCCCTTCCGGCGCTGACGGCAAAAGATTTTGCTACCGACCAGGAAGTGCGCTGGTGCCCGGGGTGCGGAGATTATTCTATACTGAAACAAGTACAGACCATACTACCTCAAACGGGTATCCCCCGCGAGAATATTGTTATCATATCGGGCATTGGCTGCAGCAGCCGGTTCCCTTATTATATGAACACCTTTGGCATGCACAGCATACACGGCCGTGCTACTGCCATAGCCAGTGGCCTGAAGGCTACGCGCCCTGAGCTGAGCGTGTGGATAGTGACCGGCGATGGCGATGGGCTGAGCATTGGTGGTAACCATACCATACACCTGCTGCGCCGCAATTTTGATGTGAACATACTACTGTTCAACAACCAGATATATGGGCTTACCAAAGGGCAGTATTCACCCACATCAGAAGAGCATAAAGTAACCAAGTCGACACCATTCGGCAGTATCGATCATCCGTTCAACCCGCTGGCGCTGGCCATGGGTGCCGATGCATCGTTTGTAGCCCGCAGTATGGACCGCGACCCGAAACACCTGCAGCAAATGCTGCTGCGCAGCCACGGGCATCATGGTGCATCCTTCCTGGAGATATACCAGAACTGCAACATCTTTAACGATGGTGCCTTCGAGATATATACCGAGAAAGGAAGCAAAATGGAAGAGGTACTGTTCCTGGAACAAGGGCAACCACTGCTGTATGGTGCTAATAAAGACAAGGGCATAAAGCTGGATGGCTATAAACCACAATTGGTAAATCTTGCCGATGGCCATAGTGCAGATGACCTGTGGATACACGATGAAAAAGATTTTTTCAAAGCACAGATACTGACCCGTTTCTTTGATAACCCTGCAACGCTGGGCCACTACCCGCGTCCGTTTGGGGTATTCTTCAGCGCAGACAGGCCGACTTATGAAGATGGCATGAGGCTGCAACTGGAAGATGCCATAGCTACCAAGGGCAAAGGCGACCTGAATAAGCTGCTGGAAGGAAAAGAAACATGGGTAATTGAGTAGTTCATCTGTTGATTGGTTGATTAGTTGACCGCACTATCCCAGAATCAACTAATCAACCAATCAACTAATCAACCAAATACTTGGCGTCACTAAAGAAACTGGCAGGGCAAACCATGTGGTATGGTGTAAGCAATATAGCTGCGCGCATGCTTACTTACCTGCTTACCCCATACCTTGCATATACACTTACCGGCGAAACCGGCCGCTATATAATAGGTCAGTACGGTTATATCTACACACTGTTCCCGATAATGAATGTGCTCTATACCTATGGTATGGAAACCACGTTTTTCAGGTATAGCAAAACGGAAGACAGCAAAACGCTGTATAATACACAGACCAGCGCTATGCTGTTTACCACACTACTGTTCTCGTTATGCCTGTTCCTGTTCAGGGATAGTGTGGCAGCATTCGCGCAACTAGGTGAACATACGGAATATGTAGGCTGGTGTGCCGCCATCATCGGGCTGGATGCTTTATCGGCCTTGCCATTTGCCAAGCTGCGGAATGATAACCGCCCAAGAGTATATGCACTTACCAAAGTGGCAGGTATTGTCATCTTTGTAGTTACCATAGTTTTTCTTTTCAGCTTTGGCGATAATATGGCAGCGGCAGGCGGTGCTTTCGCACCATGGTATCATTACCATTATGGTATCGGCTTCATACTTTTTGCTAATGTATTGCAGGCGGCGGTTACATTATTGCTGTTATTCAAAGGTTGGAAGGAATATAAGCCAAGGATAAATAAGGCCCTGCTAAAAAAAGTGCTGCTGTATGGCTTCCCCATATTGATAGCAGGCTTTGCAGGGCAGATAAACGATACGCTGAACCGTGTCATGTTTATGGAACTGAGTCCCGCAACCGATAACGAAAATGTAAAAGCGATCGGTTCCTTCACAATGGCACTAAGGCTGGCTGTACTCATCAACCTGGTGATACAAGCATTTAAAATGGCGGCAGAGCCCTTCTTCTTTTCTATAGCACAGGACAAGGATGCGCGCCCTACGTATGCAAGAGTAATGAAATGGTTTGTGATAGTGATGGCCCTGATGTTCCTGAATGTGACGCTGTATATGGATATATGGCGCTTGTTCATCGGTGAGCATACGCAGGCGATTCACCTGGTACCGGTTATGCTGCTATCGTACATCTTCCTGGGTATATACTACAACCTTACGGTATGGTATAAACTAACAGACCGAACCTATTTCGGCACCTACATTATGGTGATAGGTTCTGTGGTTACTATCGTGTTCAACTGGCTGCTGATACCTGTATGGGGCTACAATGCCTGCGCATGGGGCACGTTGCTATGCTATGCAGTAATGATGCTCCTTTCTTTTATGTGGGGACAGAAATACTACCCCATACCCTACGAAGTACCTAAAATGGGCCGGTACCTGGGGGTAATGTTGTTATTGTATGCTATACAAGCGGGCATCAGTAAAGTAGTGGATGTAGCACTGCTAAGGATAGCCACAGGCACGATTTTATTCGGCGCGTACCTATTCTACATTTTGAGACAGGAAAAGCAGGAATTGAGAAAATTTCCTGTTATAGGTAAGTTTATCAAATAAGAGATTAGTGCAGCAACTCACAAGGCTTCATGCCTGTAGCCTTTTTAAAGGCGGTGCTGAAGTGAGATATGCTGCTAAACCCTAGTGTATTAGCAACATCCGATACAGAAACCCCTTCTTTCGAAAGCATTTCTTTAGCCTTGGAAATCCGCAGTTCCTGCGTGTATTCATGAATGGTTTTACCCGTAAGCGCTTTGAACCCTTTTTTCAGGTAGCATTCATTCATAGCTACCTTGCGCGATAATTCTTTTATCGTTAACGGGTTATCTAAGTTCGCCGTAATCACACGTTGTGCTTCCATCACCTTATCGCGCTCGCTGTCGTTGGCTAAAAAGCGGCAGGCCGGTACGGGGCATACGGTAAATGGTAATGCAATACATTCCAGTGAGCGGCGCAACAGGTGCGTAATATGTTCTACCTGCAGCAGGGAGGTAGTGAAGGAAGTAAGAGCCGTAGCATTTTTCAGCTGTTGCAACAGTGCCTGAGACTGGCTGCAAATGGTAAACTGCTGTTCTGTAACCTGGTCGAACCGGAAAGGTTGTTCCTTGCTGATCATTGACAGTGGGAACTGCTCAAAGAAGGCAGGTTTGAACTCTATCCAGCAGATGTCTGCCATGCCAGGCTGCGCAGGATATTGCAAATACATTAATTGCACACAAAACTGGCCATCGGCAACGGGGAACAGGTTAAGGCGCGCGTGCTCTTCAGGCCAGGCTTGCTCATCAAAGCTTACCTGTATGTATTCTGCATGTATATGGCTATGAACAGATAGTGGCAAGCGT
>JANLJF010000075.1 GCA_029255605.1 Azovibrio restrictus | reverse complement strand
CTTGCACTGATAAACAGCAACCACTACGCATAATTAAAGCCGGTTATTATCCGGCTTTTATTTACATTTTAAATATTGAGTAGGTATAAAGGATATTCTCTATATAGATAATTATCGTTTATTTCTCCAGTCTTTATAGCTTGTTTTCTTTTTGGGTTTGTGAGGTGGCTGCGTTTTAGTGTTTTTATCGTCCTGCTTTTTTGCTTCCTTCTTTAAAGTTGGCTTATCAATTGCTTTCGACATTTTAATTTCGCTGACTGTTTTGCCAGAGGCTGACAACAAAGATTCAATGGTATCAATTTCGGGATTAGTAAGATAACGCCATTTGCCAACAGGTAAATTGTCCAAGGATACATTCATAATGCGTACACGGGTGAGTGTTTTTACATTATACCCGAGGTATTCGCACATGCGGCGTATCTGGCGGTTAAGGCCCTGTGTAAGAATGATGCGAAATTTGCGGCTACCTTCCTGGCGCACAAAGCATCTTTTAGTTACTTCATCCAGTATGGGCACGCCATTACTCATTTTCTCAATAAAATCGGGTGTGATGGCTTTATCAACGGTTACAATGTATTCTTTCTCATGATTGTTTTCTGCACGGAGTATTTTGTTCACGATATCACCATCATTGGTCAGAAATATCAAGCCGTCAGAATCCTTATCCAGCCTGCCTATCGGGAATACACGCTTAGGATAATTAAGGAAGCTAATGATGTTAGTCCTGTCTTTGGTGTCAGTAGTGGAGGTAACGCCAACCGGTTTATTTAATGCTATGTATATTGGCCGTGCTGATTTTTTCTTCTTTAATGGTTCTCCATCAATAGCTACTGTATCATGTTCATTTACACGGCTACCGGGCAAGGCTATTTTGTCATTGATAGTTACGCGCGCCTGTTCTATTAACTTATCGGCTTCTCTACGCGAACAAAAACCGGTAGAGCTGATGTATTTGTTTAAGCTGATCGTTGATTCTGTACCTGCCATTAGTCTATTGTTTTACCCTCTTTTTGCCATGTCGAATACTGACGGGTTTTGGCATATTTTATCATTGTTTCCATAGCATTCAGCCTGCAGATGAGCAGGCCTTCATAGCCATCCAGGAAGCCAAGGCGAAAGATATAGTCAGATAAAAACTTCCATATTGGAACTATCCATATTTGGAGTTTACTATAATTCTTTCCTTTTTTGATACGCTGACGGGCAGCAATATCTGTGTATTTTTCTATTTTTTTGACATAATCTGAAATAGAGTGGAAGCTGTAGTGCAGCATGTCTCCCCGTAGCTTGCCTTCTTTTTCTGCTTTATCGTGTAGCATCCATTTATCATGTGGGTTCTCACCTGTCCATTCGCCTTTGGTTCGATTGAACAATCTTACTTTGGCATCGGGGTACAAACCGGAATGCCGTATCCATTTACCACAAAAGTTATTAAGTCTTGCAAAACGGTAAGCGTTGAACCGAGGATTGGCTTTGACTAATAATATATTTTTCCCCAGCTCCGGTGTAATAGCTTCGTCTGCATCCAGTGATAAAACCCAGTTGTGTGATGCATGTGCTGCGGCAAAATTCTTTTGCTCTATATGGCCCAAAAATTTTTGTAATACAATCTTAGCCCCATACCGCTGCGCTATCTCTACTGTTTTATCTGTAGAAAGGCTATCTACCACGACTATTTCATCTGCCAGGTTTTTAACCGATTGCAGGCAGCGCTCCAGATTTTTTTCTTCATTAAGGGTGATGATGACTACACTCAATTGTATCATTGCGGCAAATGTAGCTGTAAAAAAATAAAGCCCCTGCGGGCTTTACCATATTCTGAATATCGTGTGTTTATGACAATAGCTGCTGACGCAACAGGAATTCAAGCTGGGCATTGGTAACGCCAAGTTTTTCTGTTAATTCCTTCTCATCTTTCCGCAGTTTATACACATCATAAGCTCGCTGTATGGTCAGGTCCAGTTCCTCTTCATTCCATGGCTTGGTGAGGTAATGGAATATTTTTCCCTTGTTCACTGCATCTATCACAGCATTCAGGTCGGCATAACCGGTCAGCAGGATGCGCATGGGCTCCATATGTTTTTCCAGTATAGATTCCAGGAATTCTACACCGGTCATATTAGGCATGCGTTGGTCTGTAATAATAATATCAATAGGGTTATTGTCTAAAATCTTAATTGCTTCTTCACCACTGATAGCAGTAAATACATTATACTTCATCCTAAATGTAGCCTTGAACGAAACAAGATTGTTCTGTTCGTCATCTACGTAAAGTATGTTTATTTTATCTGACATTTGATTTTTATAATATGTTTTAATGGGCGCAAATGGTAGTATAAAAATCTGTACACGTAAGTTAAAGATTTTTAATAAATTTCTTGTTACCTTTAGATAATTTCTTTTTTATATAGCAAATTGTTGGCGTTAAACGTTATTTTTGCAGTAACAAAGATAATACAAGTCCATTACTGGTTAAGGCTGAGAGAGAGAAAAAAGCTATGATCGGGTAAATATGGGCACAAAAACTTTCCCACCCAATAATTCCTGTTCAAAAAACCAGGTATTGACATTTTACATTTTAGTATGTAAATTAATATTGTATTTGCACTCTACAGATTTTTTAAGGTAGGGTTCATTGATTATAAGCAGGTTATAACTATACATTGAAACAAAAGATAAAAAAAACGATGAACGCTCTTTTTCCGACAGTTAAAACACTGGACGCAATATGAGTGATATAAAATTTGTAATCAAGGCTTTCAGGGCTCCTGACGATACGGCTGCTTGCCAGAAGTTTGTAGATGGCCATATGAAAGTATTGAAGATATACGGTATTACCATGATAACCTCTGCCAATATAGAATGGTTTGAGGACCCGGACACTTATGTGATACTTGTAGAATCGGAAGATGGAGAGAAGGTATATGGCGGGGCAAGGGTACAGGTTGCCGGCGGCAAGTATGAGCTTCCTATAGAAAAGGCTGTAAAGGATATGGATGATAGTGTCCATGAAACAGTGAGACAGTATGCCGAAAGAGGGACGGCAGAGTTTTGCGGCCTTTGGAATTCGCGAGAGGTAGCAGGTTATGGCATCGGTAGTATGTACCTGGGCAGGGCGGCTGTGGCTATTACCCAGCAATTGAAATTGACAACATTATTCGGCCTTTGTGCGCCTGCAACGGTAAAGAACAGTGCACGTGTGGGTTTTGAGATAGCAACTTTCCTGGGCAATAATGGCACCTTTTATTATCCTAAAGAAGACCTGATTGCTACAGCTGTTATCATCAATGATACCGAAACTTTACTTACTGCAGAACCTGAAGAGCGCGATATTATTTTCGACCTCCGGAAAAAACCTGTACAGTCGAAACTGGAAAGTGGTCCTAAAGGCCGAATTTTGGATGTTGTTTACGACCTAAGTATACCCAATATCAATTAAGCCAAAGTCATTAAAGAATATGGATGAGATAAAAATTGTAAAGCAGCAAACTTTACAATATCAGGATGTGTATATGCCCCAGGTATTGAGGCTTACCAACAGTGAGGATAAAGCTGTTTTCGATGAATTATTAAGTTCAGGTTTTGTTTTTTTATTCGATGAAATAAAAGACCAGTTAAAAGAGCTTTTCAAAATACGCAATCCTAAAAGGCAGCTTACAGATGCAGATTATGAATCGCTATTGCAAGCCCATATCGGCCAGACAGATATAGATACATATGGCGTATGGGTATATTACCCATGGAGCAAAAGGTTGGTGCACCTGCTGGATGAACCTGAATTCATAGAAGTACGTACCAGCCGCAATCAATATAAAATAACTAATAAAGAGCGAGACCTGCTTGCGACTAAAAAGGTAGGTGTTATAGGCCTGTCTGTAGGGCAGTCGGTAGCAGTGACGCTGGCAATGGAGCGCTCATTTGGAGAGATAAGGCTCGCCGATTTTGATGTGTTAGAGCTCACCAACCTTAACCGTATACGTACCGGTTTGTTCAATCTCGGTTTTAAAAAAGTAATATCCGTAGCGCGGGAGATAGCAGAGATAGATCCTTATCTGAAAGTAACCATATTTGAAGATGGCCTTACGGAAGAGAATATGGATAAGTTTTACCTGGAAGGGGGTAAGCTGGACCTGTTGATAGATGAGTGTGATGGTGTAGATATGAAAATACTATGCCGCATCAAAGCCCGGGAACTGAAAATACCGGTGCTGATGGAAGGTAGCGACCGGTGTACGATAGATGTAGAGCGTTTTGACCTGGAGCCTGAACGTTCTATTCTGCATGGATATATCGATCACCTGGATGTATCTAAGCTAAAACACCTGAAAACCAACGAAGAGAAGATGCCATACCTGGCGCCTATTGTAGGCCTGGCAACTATATCCAGCCGCCTGCGTGCATCGGGTATAGAAATAGGGCAAACGATCACAACATGGCCACAGCTGGCATCGGCTGTAACATTGGGAGGTGGGGCAGTAGCCGATATTTGGCGCAGAATAGCACTGAACCAGTATAAAGGTTCCGGCCGTTTCTTCTTGGATATGGATGAACTGGTAGGCGACCCAAAAGTGGAAGCACCGGAAGCAGGTGTTGCAGTTAATCCGTTTACACCACTTAGTAATGATGAAGCATTACAACTGGCATTGAAAGCGAATTGTCAACTACCGATAAATGCCATAGCGATACCTGAGCCAGATGTAGAAAAGATTGTAGATGCGGCAGGTACGGCTCCATCGGGCGGAAATGCACAGCCGTGGAAATGGGTGTATAACAAAGGCATATTGCTCTTATTCTTCGACAGATACTATGGTTATTCTTATATGGACTATAAGGATACGGCCTCTTATATAGCATTGGGGGCAGCTATAGAAAATGCTGTATTAAAAGCGCATGAACTGGGTTATGAAGTGATGGTGAACCTGCACGAGCCATCAGGAGAAGATATATTGATAGCAGACTTTACCTTCTATAACACCAAAGTACCCGGTGCGGAGCAACATGATAATGATCAGCTTTCCAAAGTAATTACACAGCGCCATACCAACAGGAAAATAACGGAACGTGTAATGCTGCAACCGGAGGTGCTGGAAAGCCTTAAAACAGCGGCAGAATCTGTGCCGGGTGCCAAACTGAATTTTTATGAAGACCCGGCCATACTGGAAGAAATAGGTAAGATTATTTCTGAAACAGATCGCTATAGGGTATTGTATCCTCAAAGCCACTACGACTTCATCTTCCAGGAAATGAGGTGGACAGCCAAAGAAGCTGAAGAACGCAGGACCGGTATTGAGATCAGTACGCTGGAACTTACACCGGCAAACATGCTGGGCATCAGGTTGGTGAAAGACCCTATGGCGGTTGAGCTGTTGAGGGATATAAACGGCGCTGATATATTGCGGAGTACATCGGTAAAAAATATGACAACAGCCCCTGTGGCCGGATTGCTTACGATGCCCACTTATTCGGAAAAGGATTTTGTAAATGGCGGCCGCGCTTCAGAGCGGCTGTGGCTAAAAGCTACAGAAATGGGGCTGGCATTTCAACCAATGAATGTGCCCCTGGCATTCTTTGCCCGGCTGATAGATAACGCACCGGACCTGCCAAGAGAGATCATTGATGAAGTGGCAGAATTGTATCAACGTTATAATAAAGCATTGCATAGGAATGAAAGCAGGGCGGATATTTACCTGTTCAGGGTATTTAAGGCAGAGCCACCTAAGGTTTTGCCATATCGCAAAAAATTAAACGATATACTTGTAGTCAATAGTTAGTAAGCTTATTAAATTAAGAAATGTAGCTTAACGGGTTGTGAATGATAACAAAGTGTGATATATTAGTGAGGTGTTAAGGCCAAAGCCCAAAATTGAGATAAAGACAACAAAATAAACAGATTTAGCACCCGTCATGAACGGTATTACGAGGTATATAAATAAAGAAAGGTTTCGATTTAGTCTGGCAGGATTAATATTGTTGTTATTTGTTTGCGTAAAAGCACGGGCTGATGTATTTATCTATAAAAATGATAAAGCTGAAGTTTCTACAGTAGTACCGGGAATGGTATGGAGTGTGCTGGAAGATAAAGAAGGTGCTTTAACATATCAGCAAGCATTTAATGCTACCGGGTATCAGAAAATAGATAGGCAAATAGCCAACCTGGGTGTTTCCAATTCCGTCTTTTGGCTGAAGGCCTCTGTGCACAATGGTGCCAATAGCTATCCGCTCCTTTTAATGCTGGAGCAACCGCAGATAGATAAGGCGGAAATATATTCCTTTTCTAATGGTTCATTAATATTGGTTGATTCTATCAGCAAATGGGAACCTTTTTATAACAGGACCTATCACGATGCCAATTACGTTTTCAACACGGGTGCATTACCCGATTCTACTGTAGAATTACTGGTAAAAATAAAGTCTTCCGCACAATTAGTCTTTCCGATAAAACTGGGTACAGAAAAGCAAATAGCTGAATCCAGCGATAAGAAAGAACTGCTGTATGCATTGTTTAGCGGCATTATCATTGTGATGTCGCTATACAACTTGTTTGTATATTTTACCGTACGGGACAAGAGCTACCTGCTGTATGTTATTTATATACTTCTTGTAGGGGTTACTCAAACCACACTACCGGGCTTTACCTTTAAATACCTTTGGCCACAATCTTCGTGGATGGCTTTGCAGGGGCCTACCATATTTGCCTGCCTGGGCGCTATGGCAGCCATAGAATTCATTAAGGAATTTCTGAGAACGAAAGAACACGTCAGGCGCTTGCATTATGGCTTGCTTGTTTTCAATGGCATTTTCGTTGTAGGCCTGTTATTCTCGCTTGCCGGCAACCGCACTCTGGGTTTCCAGATAATGCAGGCAAATACTGCAATTGCTTCCCTGTATTCTTTATATACATCTTACCGTATTTACAAGCTGGGTTACCGGCCTGCCAAGTTCTTTTTATATGCATGGACGATATTACTGATAGGTGCGGTAGTATTTGTATTGAAAGATTCCGGTGTTGTTCCGTACAATACACTTACCACATTTGCCCTGCAGATAACATCGGTAATTGAAGTTGTGCTGCTGTCATTTGCCCTGGCCGATAAAATAAATATTCTGCGTAAAGAACGTGAAGAAGCGCAGGCATTAGCCGTTACTGCTGCCCAGGAAAATGCGCGTATTGTAAAGGAACAAAATGTGATACTGGAAGCAAAAGTGAATGAACGTACCAAAGAACTTAAAGCATCTAACGATGGATTGAATAAAGCATTGAAAGACCTGAAGGATGCGGAGATGCAACTGGTAGAATCTGAAAAGATGGCGTCGCTGGGCCAGTTAACTGCCGGTATAGCGCATGAGATCAATAACCCGATAAACTTTGTGACCTCGAATGTAAAACCATTGAAGCGCGATGTGGATATGCTCATCACCATGCTGAACCAGGTAGAGGAAATATCTTTGCTGGACGAACCGGCAGATGGTAAACGGCAAAAGATAGACAGCCTGAAAGAAGAATATGATTTCGATTATCTGAAAACAGAGATACAATATTTACTTAACGGTATTCATGAAGGCTCCAGTCGCACGGCAGAAATAGTGAAAGGGCTGCGTATTTTCTCGCGCCTTGATGAAGATGACCTGAAGAAGGCTGATATAAACGAAGGCCTGGAGTCTACCATGGTTATTGTGAATAACCAGATAGACAATGTGCGGATAACCAAGAATTACGGCGACTTGCCACTAGTAGAATGCTATCCGGGCAAACTGAACCAGGTATTCCTGAATATGATATCGAATGCCCTGCACGCCGTAAAATCAAGGCACGGCAATGAGAAGACGGGAGAACTGACGATAGGCACCTACAGGAAAGAGGATAAGGTGTATATTAGTATTAAGGATAATGGCACCGGTATGAATGAGGATACTAAGAAAAAACTGTTTGAGCCATTCTTTACCACCAAAGATGTAGGTGAAGGTACCGGCTTAGGCCTTTCTATAGCTTATAATACCATCGTGAAACATAATGGAGCAATCACGGTAAATTCAGTGTTGGGGGAAGGCACCGAATTCCTGATTGAAATACCCATCGTTCACCAGTAATAATGTAAGATGTTGGAACAGAAGGATAAGATAAAAGTACTGTATATAGATGATGAGCCTAATAACCTCATCAGTTTCAAAGCATCTTTTCGCTTTGACTATACGGTGTATGTAGCTAATAATACGGATGAGGCAGTAGTACAGTTGCGCCAGCACCCCGATATCAGCGTAATACTTAGTGACCAGAAGATGCCGGATAAAACCGGTGTGGAGTTTTTTGAAGAGATAAGAAAAGAATTCCCCAACCCTGTAAGGATATTGATAACCGGTTATGCAGATATCGAGTCTGTAATCAATGCCATCAACCGGGGCCATGTATACCGCTATATCAAAAAGCCATGGCTGGAAGAGGATATAAAATCGTCTATAGAGCAGGCCTACAAATTCTACATTACCACAGCCATGCTGGCGGTGAAGAATGATGAATTGCAAAAAGCTTATAACGAGCTGGATAAGTTTGCGTACAGTGCTACGCACGATATGCGCGGGCCTATTCTAAGTGTGTTGGGTATAATAGACCTGGCAAAGAATACCGACGATATCAATGAAACCAGGGCCATGCTGGATATGATGGAAAATGCCATGCAGAAATTGGATAACTATATTCAGAACCTGCACGACTACTACAGCATTCGCAGGGGTGAAGTGGCCATAGCTGAAATAAACTTTGAAGACACTGTAAAAGATTTATCCGATATTTACGAGGTCAGCAGTAAAATGAGTAATGTTCGGTTTGTGAAAACGGTGGATCAGCAGGAAACTTTCAGGTCTGACGATGTTTCATTGAAAATAATATTGAACAACCTGCTGTCCAATGCTTTTAAATATCAGCGTAAAGGCAATACGGACAGGTTGGTAGAACTGAAAGTGGAGGTAAGTAAAGGTATGGCAGTAATAACGGTATCTGATAATGGTATTGGGATACCGGAAAACAGCATCAACCAGATATTCAACATGTTTTACAGGGCTACCAGCGAAGAAGTGGGTTCCGGCTTTGGCTTGTATAATGTAAAGGATGCCTTGGGGAAATTAGGAGGCAAAATAGACGTCTCATCAAAACAAAATGAAGGAACAACTTTTGTAGTAACAATACCAAGTAAGTAACACAAATGTCTCAGGAAAAATTGAATTTTATAGTAGTTGATGATAGCAAGCTCGATTGTTTTATTGCTGAGAAGATAATTCAGAATTCAGGCAGGGCTGAAAAGATCAATACTTTTCAGCAGGCTACAGACGCGTTGGAACATGTTAAGAACCTGCCTTTGCCGCATGGCAAAACCATCATATTTGTGGATATACAGATGCCGGTGATGAATGGCTTTGAGTTTGTAGAATCTTTTGAAACATTACCGGATGAAACGAGGGAAGCTATTTCTATCTATATGCTTTCATCCTCTATTAATGAAAATGATATAGCACGTGTAAGGGGGTATGCTTCGGTAAAACAGTTTCTGAACAAGCCGCTAACTAATAACTCGATAGCTATGGTACTGGAGCAGTTCTAAAAGAACCAAAATGAAATAAGCAGGCCGGTCATACGGCCTTATTTTTTTACAGGTGTTACAGTATAGCCGGCCTTGCGTAGCAGGCAGATGATGCCCATTTCGCCGGGTAGATGCCCAGCGCCTACGGCAAAGAAAACGGCGTTACTATCCATTTTCTCTATCATGCGGGGCACCCATTTTTCATTGCGCATATCAAGGAAACCGCTCAGGTCGATATCTTTTTTGCCCGATTCCTGTATCAACTTGTGCAGTGCAGGCAGGTCTTGTTTTTTATAAGCGTTTACCAAGGCTTCAAAACTATGCGGGTCTTCCTCAATACCATTCACAGCTTCCATAATGTCTTTTATAACACTATCTACAGGCAGGTTGTCAAACAGGTCCAGTTGCTCGCTTACGCTTTCAAGGCCGGTAATGTTTTTATTGGTTTTCTGAGCTTCCTGCATAATGTTTGCTTCGTAAGACTCCGGTGTATCGCAGCTGGCGCCTTTGGTAGAAAACAAGGATAGTAAGGCAATGGGTTTCATCGGCTGGAATACTTCCAGGTCCATACCCAGACTATCGTGCACATATTTTTCAAGCTTGGCATAGTCCGCTTCGGAAAAATATCCTTTTAGTGTTTTGCCGTTTTTGTCGATCATTCCAGTTGCCACTTCCATCATCAGCGATGGTTCATCAAGGTCCATCTCAAAACACACTTCGTTGCATGCATCAAGGCTCCTTTTCATAGCAGGTGTCCATACATAATCATCATGGCATATAAGATGTATGGTGCCAAACAGGTAAGAAGGCTGCTTCATTTCCTTACTGCTTATTTTCCAGAGCAATGTTTTTTCTGCAGCAGTAGTACCCGGTTGTGCATAGGCATGCAATTGCAACAGTAGCAGAAGAGGGAGGCAGATAAGGAACGTAAAGCTTCGTTTCATAAGTTACTCGAATAACAGGGTGGCTATGCCTATGCTTACACCTATTGTCATGGCTACTATCTTTTGCCAGGTAAGCATATGGTGCTTGGTACCGCTTTCAAAGAATATGGTAGTGGAAATATGGATGAAGGCACCGGCTACTATAGGTATCAGTACCATTACCACCTGCGACATGGCATAATAACTCGTGCCAAGACTATTTGCTAAAAAGCCGGCAACAGGTGTTATCAAAGAAAAGCCTACGAGCATTATCAAAGCTTTCGATTTGCCTTTGGTACTTGCCACCAGCATTGTTGCCAGCATAGCTTCGGGCAGTTTATGTGCAGCTACTGCTAAGTATAAAGATGGCTCTGTAGCCGTTTCTCGATAGTTAAAACCAAGCGGCAGCCCTTCCATAAAAGCATGTACGGTAAGACCCAGCAAAATGGATGTGAGCGGCATATGATGCTCGTGCCCGGCAGGGTGTATATGTACATGCCCGTGCTCAAGGCCGTGTGTGAAACGTTGCAATACTAATTGTAAAAAGAACCCGCCTAATAGGTAAAAACCCGCCTTGCTGCCTAGTTCTTCAAATGTTTCGGGCAACAGGTGCAGAAACGTGATGCTCAACAGGAATGAACCCGAAAAGGCAAGTAGCAAATGCATGCGTCTATCGTCCAGCCCTTTCATCCATAGAGGAATGCTACCACCTATAAATGTGATGATAAACAATAAAATACCGTAATAAACCTGCATGCTACTTCTCGTTGGGGTGATCTGGACTGGTAAATGTAAGCCATTTCTTAACATTACAGCCCGGCAATTGAATTTTGCAAAAATACGTGTTTGTGTTATATTTATAAGGCAATGGATTTTCTGAATATACCAAAGCAAGAGGATATAAGACTGAAAACTGCCGGACAATTGCTGGTGGCTGAGCCGTTTTTGAGCGATCCTAACTTTTCACGGGCTACAGTGCTGCTTTGCGAGCATAGCGAGAAAGGGACAATAGGCTTTGTTATTAACAGGATCACTGACTTTAACCTGGAAGACCTGCTGCCTGAAATAGCGGTACCGGCTATACCCATATACACAGGTGGGCCGGTGCAGGCAGATACCATGCACATGCTGCACCGCATACCCCATTTGCTGGGCGGGCAGGAGGTGTGCCCCGGTATTTATTGGGGTGGGGCATTTGAGGCGCTGAAAGATGCACTGATAAATAATACCTGCAATACAGATGATGTAAAGCTGTTATTGGGTTATTCCGGTTGGTCGGAAGGGCAGTTAGATACGGAAATGAAACAGGGTTCGTGGTATGTGGCAGAACCCAGCATTTCATTACTCTTCGAAACCGATACCGCACAAATATGGCAGGATGCTATACGTTCATTGGGTGCTGATTACACGCACCTGGTAAACCTGCCTGTGAATCCGCAGCTTAATTAATTATTATTTTTACCACCCCATACCGTTTTATTAACTTAGCAAGCCTATGTTATTCAAATCCCGTCTTTCTGTTTTATTGGTAAGCTTCCTGTTTGTAGTTGCTGCTTGTGGCAACAAGAAACAAAATGAAACACCGCAACCTGATGCATCGGAAGGTACCTATTTTTCTATACGCCAGTTTGTGTCAGACCAATGGGAAACGTTTCACGGACAGCCCTTTGCTCTAGCTAAGATAGTAACGGTGAACGGCCAGAAGGACAGCATTATGACCAATGCCGACAAGCTGGATTGGGGTAGTATATTTAAAATATTTTTTGCCACGGATATCAGCGACCCGAAGTTCCTGGGTAAGTATGATTTTTCACAGTTTGCAGACGATGCTACTGCCAGCAATAACTATTACTACGAGGCTAAAGAACCGGACTTGTTTACCCGCAAGCTGCACATTATATCAGACGATGTGACAAACAAAATAAAGTCGATATATATAGAAACCGAGCAGAAAACAAAATGGGGATCGCGCATACAAAGGTTGTTTTATATACCTGTCAAAACCATCAGCATACAGGAATTTGAATCTACCACTACCGGCGATAAGAAAGAATTGAGAGTTGAGTACAGATTTATGTAGATGACAAAAGAACAGTTTAGTAAAATAGTATCTTCTATACCACATCAGCCCGGCTGTTATAAATACTACGACGAGCATAGTGAATTATTATATGTAGGTAAAGCAAAAGACCTGCGTAAGCGGGTTAGCTCCTATTTCAATAAAACGGTAGATAATTACAAAACCCGCAGGCTGGTTACCCTTATCAACCATATCGACTTTACCGTTACCAATAATGAGCATGATGCGTTCCTGCTCGAAAATTCACTTATCAAGCACTACCAGCCAAGGTTCAATATAGACCTGAAGGATGATAAGTCTTACCCCTATATCGTTATAAAAAAAGAGCCTTTTCCGCGTGTATTTCTTACACGCAGGGTGATACGTGATGGCTCTGAATATCTAGGCCCTTTTACCGGTGTTGCCAGGGTGCGAGAACTGTTGGGGCTTATAAAACAAAATATCCCGCTGCGCACCTGCAATCTAAACTTATCGCCGGCAAATATTGCCAAGGGAAAGTATAAAGTGTGTCTTGAATATCACCTGGGAAATTGTAAAGGCCCGTGCGAGGGGCTGCAATCGGAACAAGACTATGCAGACAATTTGATACAGGTAAGGCACATTCTGAAAGGAAATACCGGCGAGGTTATCAAGTATCTGAAAGATGAAATGATGCAACTGGCATCTGATATGCAGTTTGAAAAGGCCGGAATATTCAAGCAGAAAATTGACGACCTGCAACGATATCAGAGCCGTTCAGCAGTTGTCAGTTCACACCTCGGTAATCTGGATGTAGCTACCATCATCAGTGATGAAGCAAATGCTTATGTCAATTATATGATGGTGAGCAATGGCAGTATCATCTATGCTAAGACATTGCAGGTAGAAAAGAAGCTGGAAGAAGAAGATACAGACATATTAGCATTGGCATTGGATAAAATGCGTACCACCTTTCAAAGCAATGCCACTGAAGTAGTAGTGCCATTTGAGATAGATGTAACCGATGAATATTTAAAAGTGACCGTGCCTAAAGCCGGTGATAAAAAAAAGCTGCTGGAGCTAAGCTATAAGAATGCGGAAATAACCCAGCAGGATGAAAAACGTAAAGACCTGCTGCTGATAGGGGAGGCTGCTAAACAAAATGCATCGGTAGTGTTGGAAGAACTGCAAGATGCCCTGCAACTGATAGAATTGCCGGAACATATTGAATGTTTTGATAACTCCAACTTCCAGGGGGCATATCCGGTTGCTGCCATGGTGTGTTTTAAACACGGGCAGCCGTCAAAGAAAGATTACAGGCATTATCATATCAAAACCGTAGAGGGTATTAATGACTTTGCCTCCATGTCTGAAGTTGTATACCGGCGCTATAAAAGATTGCTGGAAGAAAAAGCACCCCTACCACAACTGGTGATAATAGATGGTGGCAAGGGACAACTGGGTGCAGCACTGGAAAGTATAGAAAAACTGGGCCTTACCGGCAGAATGACCATAGTGGGCCTGGCAAAACGCGAAGAGTCTATCTTCTTCCCCGGCGATAGTGAGCCGTTGCAATTGCCATATGACAGCCCCGCCCATTTACTGATAAGACGGATACGTGATGAGGTGCACCGGTTTGGCATAACGTTCCATAGGCAAACACGCAGCAAAGGCACTTTTAAAAATGAACTGGAAGGCATACAAGGCATAGGCGAGAAAACAGCCACGGAACTACTCCGTGAATTTCGTTCTGTAAAAAATATAAAGACGCTTACCGAGCGCGAACTGACCCGCGTTATCGGGGCATCTAAAGCGCGTATCGTATGGAGTTATTTTCATGCCAATGAAGGCGACCCCACAGCGCCGGATGCTTAATGATAGCCGCCTTTGTGATTTTGGTCACTTTTACCCTGTTATTTAGAGCTATCTTTGCGTAAAAGAGTTTTAGATGTCTACAGAGAAGCCGGCGTTAGTGCCAAGCATGCTAAAAGGTAAATGTCCGAATTGCCGCAAAGGAAATATGTACACCAATAAAAGTGTATTTCCATTGGGCAAAATGATGGATATGCCTGAACGCTGCCCGGTATGTGGCCAGAAATATGAATTGGAGGTTGGTTTTTATTATGGAACAGGTTATGTAAGCTATGCGTTATCAGTAGGGCTTTTCTTTTTCAACCTGGTATGGTACTGGCTTATTTTTGGCCTGTCTTACCAGGATTACAGCATTTTTTACTATCTCATTACCAGTATCATTATCGTTATCGTGCTGCAGCCGTGGCTGATGCGATTTTCACGTGTGTTATACTTATATATGTTTGTGAAGTATGGTAAGGGTGCTACACTTAAGACAGAAGAGTAATACCTCCATTTATACTAACATTTGCATCTATCCACTATCTTAGCAGCTTATGCATAAAATATTGGTAGCCAATCGTGGCGAAATTGCTCTGCGCGTTATGCGCACTGCTAGGGAAATGAATATTAAAACCGTGGCAGTATACTCAGAAGCGGACAGGAACATGCCATTTGTGCGTTATGCAGACGAAGCCGTATGCATTGGCCCTGCGCCATCTGCACAGTCTTACCTGAGGGCCGATAAAATAATAGAAGTAGCCAAACAAACGGGGGCCGATGCCATCCATCCGGGTTATGGCTTCTTGAGTGAGAATGCAGGCTTTTCAAAAGCTGTGAGCGATGCCGGTTTGATATTCATAGGCCCTTCTGCCCGTTCTATAGAAATGATGGGTAGCAAGATAGCCGCCAAACAGGCCGCTAAAAAATTCAATGTGCCGATGGTACCTGGTACGGAAGACCCTGTAAAGGATGCTGCCGAGGCAAAAGAAATAGCTACCCGTATAGGTTTCCCCATACTCATCAAAGCATCGGCCGGTGGTGGTGGTAAGGGTATGCGTGTAGTAAATAACGAGGGAGAGCTGGAAGAGCAAATGCGGATGGCAAAAAGCGAAGCTATGAGCGCTTTTGGCGACGATGCCGTTTTTATAGAAAAATATGTGGGTGCACCACGCCATATAGAGATCCAGCTTTTAGGCGATCAGCATGGTAATTATGTGTACCTGTTTGAAAGGGAGTGTTCCATTCAGCGCCGCCACCAGAAATTGATAGAAGAAGCGCCATCCAGCTGCCTGACACCGGATATACGCAAGGCTATGGGTGAAAGTGCTGTAGCAGTAGCGCGTTCTTGTAACTATTACGGTGCCGGTACAGTTGAATTCCTGGTAGATGAAAACCTTAACTACTACTTCCTGGAGATGAACACCCGCCTGCAGGTGGAACATTGTGTAACAGAAATGATAACAGGCATAGACTTGGTGAAGGAACAGATAAAAGTTGCAAGGGGAGAAAAGCTGTCATTTGGCCAGGATGATTTGAAGATGAACGGACACTCGCTGGAATTGCGTGTATGTGCGGAAGACCCGATGAACAACTTTTTACCCGATACCGGTAAGCTGGAAATGTATCAGCCACCCAAAGGGCCGGGTGTGCGTGTAGATGATGGCTACGAGCAAGGACAGGATATTCCGATATTCTACGACCCGATGATAGCCAAGTTGGTAGTGCACGCAGCTACGCGCGAAGAAGCGATAGACCGCCTGTGCCGTGCCGTAGATGAATATTATATCAAGGGTATACAAACAACGCTGAGCTTTGGTAAGTGGGCTGTGCAGACAGAACCATTCCGCTCGGGGAACTTTGATACAAAATTCATTGAGAAGTATTTTAAACCGGAATACCTGGTAGAAGATGATGCTGATAGTGAAGCAGTTGCCGCTTTGCTGGCATCTGTGGTATGGAACAAGGAAAAGAAGCCAACAGGGGTAACAAATTCTACAAACGGGCATATGCCAAATTGGAAACTGAGAAGGAAATAATTCAATCAGTTATCCATAACTAATTCATATAAAGCGCCTTCAGGCGCTTTTGTTTTTTCTTAACAGTATGCATGCGCCTTTGGTAGAATACTTATATTTATTTGTATGAGAAAGATAGTTGAATTTTAAAATGAGATGTTATGAAAACCGGGATATTAAGCACGATTCTATTAACAGCCATGCTCGTTTTTGCAACAGGGCCTGATGCCTCTGCCGACTGTGGCAGGAAAGGGAAATGCAAAGGCCACCATAAGCACTATAGTAAACATTATTATAAAAGGCCGCATCACAGAGATGTAATGGTAGTACGGCACAAGCCTGTGAGAAGGGTGCACCGCAGTACAGTGGTGGTCGCTCCTGCCCCGCGTTACAGAACACGTACGGTAGTAGTAGCACCACCGCCGCCAAGAACTGTAGTAGTAGCGCCATTGCCGCATCCGCCATTACCGCCACACCCACCATTACCGCCGCATCCGTTGCTGAGGTAGAAAATATGGTATTTAATAGTTGATAGTAGTGTGAGCTTCAGACGCTCAAACTACTATAATTTAAAAGCCCTCCAACCGGAGGGCTTTTATCATTTCTCAATGTCTGCTATCAGCTCCTTACTTAGTGGTTTTACTTTCGACATATACACGCCTACCAGTTCGCCCTTCTCATTTATAAGATATTTCTGAAAATTCCATTTCACTTCGCTGTCAGCATATTTGTTGTAAGCCTTTTGCGTCAGCCATTGATATATCGGCGCCTTATCATCACCTTTTACAGATATTTTAGTGGCCATGGGAAACGTTACGCCATAGTTCTTTTTGCAGAAGCCGGCTATTTCTGCATTTGTACCCGGTTCTTGTGCACCAAAGTTGTTGGCCGGAAAGCCTACCACCACCAGTTTGCCTTTATATTTTTCAGATAATGCCTGCAGGTCTTCGTATTGAGGTGTGTAACCGCATTCTGAAGCTGTATTAACAATGAGTATTTTTTTGCCTTTGAAGCTTGAAAAATCGATAGTGCCGCCAGACAGGCCTTCTACTTTAAAATCATAAATGCTGGCAGGGACATCGTTTTTAGGCTCCGGTGCAAAAAAGAAAAACTTGAAGAATAGCAGGACACTTAGTAACATATGTGCTTTTGTTTAGATAATCAACAAACAATAGTGAAAAAAGTTGCTGCAAACCTAAGGACAAATCGTGAAACCGTATGTTAATGCAAGCCTTTAGTACTATTTTTGGCAGCAAATGATGCGTTCGGCCATTCGCTTTTTTATCATAATCATTGTGTTGTGCTTTGGTGCCGGTTGCGCCAATATTGTACCCCCGGAAGGTGGTAAGAAAGACACAACACCTCCTAAACTGGTATCGGTATCGCCCGCAGATTCTTTATTGAATACAAGGGTCAGTAAGATAGACCTGCGTTTTAATGAATATGTGGAGTTGAACAATGCTTCTGCCGAGGTACAAGTTTCGCCACTACTGCCTTTTCCCCCTACGGTATCATTAAATGGCAGGCATGTAACGGTGAGTATACCCGATAGTGTATTGATGGAAAATACTACGTATCGTGTATCGATGAATAATGCGATAAAAGACCTGCGCGAAGGCAACCCGTTTCCGCCATATACCTATGTATTCAGTACCGGTAGCTATTTCGATTCATTGCAATTGGGTGGTATAGTATATGATGCAGCAACCGGTATGCCTGATTCCAGCAGCCTGATACTTGTTTACAGCGCAGCAAAAAGCGATAGCGTGGTGGTACAGGAAAAGCCCTTGTATATAGGCAAGGTAACTACCGGGGGGCATTTCGATGTAAAAGGATTGCCGGGCAAACGCTTCAGGATATATGCCCTGCACGATGCTAATAAAAACCTCACATATGATGGTGGTGAAGAAATGATAGGCTTTATAGATAGTATTGTAGTGCCTACCGATAGCATAGCACTGCCTATCATTTTAAAGGTGTTCAAAGAAACGATGCCACCTGATTCTGCAAAGAGCGTGACGCAACGTAGCGGGATAAATAAATTGAGAAAGAACCGCGATGCCGATAAGGACGTATGGGGATATGGTGTGGCCGTTGATACATCCGACATTAATAAACGAACAGTAGAAATAGTTGAACCTATAAAAATAACCCTTAGCCGTGCTGCAGATACGCTGAACCCGCAGCGGATATTCCTGAGTTATGATAGCAGCGCAGTAGCGGTGGAAGCTGCCTTTACTTTGAAAAGAGATACAGCTAAGCCCGAGTTGCTATTATTAAACAGCAATTGGAAAGAAGACATGGTGTATACGCTTCGCTTGTTGAAAGGCTTTGCCAAAGACAGTGCCGGTAATGAGCTCATGCCATCGAAGTATATATTCAGAACAAAGAACGATGATGACTATGGTAAATTGTCTGTAAACATTCCTGTAAAATATAAGTCGCCCGAATATCTGTTTATGGTAAATGGGGATGCTGATACGATATATAACCAGCAGATAACTGACACCGTGGTAAGGCTTATACGGATAAAACCGGGTAATTATCGCTTGCGTATCATTGTAGATAAAAACCGTAACGGTAAATGGGATACGGGTGACCTGTTTGAAAAGCGCCAGCCGGAGAATGTAATACCATATACCGATGTATTGCAGGTAAAAGCCGGCTGGGATAATACCATAGATTTCGAGAAGCTGGAAAAAGGTAAGAAATCAAAAGCTGCGAACTCCCCCGGTAAGCGGGAGCAAACTCCTGAGAAATAACTATATATTTAACGCTTTGTATATAAACAAAAGTAACATGAGAAAACTGTGGTTCCCACTATTGCTATTGAGCATGCCGGCCCTGGCACAAGAACCCCTGACACCCGAAATGCTATGGAGTTTGAAGCGGGTAGGTGGTGAAGAACTGACGCAAAGCCGCAAGTCAGTTTATTTTTCAAGCCGTCAATACGATTGGAAAACTGAGAAAAGCAGCACAAAAAGATACCTGCTGAATATAGCTAAGGGCACTGCCAAAGAATGGACAATGCCGGAAGGTAAGACTATCTTTCAGCGCAGTGCAGATGCATGGTATAGCATGGATGATAAAGCCATATATAGCAGTACAGATAAAGGAAAGAACTGGAAGCAGTTTGCATCGCTGGAAGGAGCTGATAATGTGCATGTATCGCCCGATGGTAAATATATAGCCTACTCAAAAGAAGTGCTGGTACTGCCTATGAATGGTACCGACATTTATAAAGACCTGCCTAAAACAACACTGCAGGCATATACTGACCTCAATTACAGGCACTGGGATACCTGGGAAGATGGGAAGTTTTCGCACATTTTTATAATGAATGTGGCTACCGGTGAGTCTAAAGACATTATGAAGGGCGAGCCGTATGATGCTCCGCAAAAGCCTTTCGGTGGTGGGGAAGACTTTGTATGGGCACCCGATAGCAAAGGCCTTGTATATGTGTGCAAAAAGAAAGTAGGGAAGGATTACGCACAAAGCACCAATACGGATATTTACCACTACGATATTAAAACAGGAAATACCACCAACTGGACAGCAGGTATGATGGGCTACGATATGGCCCCATCATTCAGCCCCGATGGCAAGCGCATTGCTTTTACCAGCATGAGGCGCGATGGCTTTGAAGCTGATAAGACCGATATATATGTGATGGATTATGGCAAGGCTACAGCAGGAAAGCTAAACCTGACAGCCGGTTGGGATGGCCATGCCGAAGGCTTTATATGGGATAGCATCGGAAGCACCATTTATTTCAATGCGCCGATAAAAGGTACGCAGCAAGTATTTGAAGTGAAAGTACCCGGCAACCTTATGGTGAAAATGATGCCGGTGGTGCGCCAGCTAACTGAAGGCAAATTTGATATTAACGGTATCATAGGGCAGTCGGCCAGCGGGCTGGTAGTATCGCGTACGGATATGAACCATGCAGCGGAACTTTATCTTGTAAATACTGACAACGGCAACCTGCGTGCATTGACGCATGAAAATGATGCAGCCTATAGCAACATACAGCTTAGCAATACCGAGCTGCGCATGGTTAAAACCAGTGATGGCAAAAACATGGGCGTATGGGTAGTGTATCCGCCAAACTTCGACCCCAATAAAAAATATCCAACATTGCTGTATTGCCAGGGTGGGCCACAGTCTGCATTGTCACAGTTCTACAGCTTCCGCTGGAATTTTCAGTTGATGGCGGCTAATGGATATATAGTAGTAGCACCCAACCGCCGCGGTATGCCGGGCTGGGGCACCAAATGGAATGAAGACATCAGTAAAGACTGGGGCGGACAGCCTATGCGCGACTACCTGGCTGCTATAGATGATGTAGCCAAAGAAAGCTATGTAGATAAAAGCCGCTTAGGCTGTGTAGGTGCCAGCTATGGTGGCTACAGTGTATTTATGCTGGCAGGTATGCACGAAAACAGATTCAAGTCATTTATTGCGCACGATGGCTTGTTCGACCTCAAGAGCTGGTATGGTACTACAGAAGAGTTGTGGTTTGCCAACTGGGATATAGGAGGCAATTACTGGAGTAACCCGCAACCCGCAAGCTATCAGAAATTCAACCCCAGCAACTTTGTGGCTAAATGGAACACGCCTATCATGATCATACAAGGTGGTATCGATTATCGGGTACCTATCGAGCAAGGGTTGGAAGCCTTCCAGGCCGCACAGCTACGTGGTATCAAAAGCAAACTGCTGTACTTCCCGAATGAGAACCACTGGATACTACATCCGCAAAATGGTATTGCATGGCACAGGGAGTTTTACAAATGGCTGGATGAAACACTGAAATAATACAATTATATACGCGCCGCAACAATAACTGTTGCGGCGTTTTTGTTTACAGGATAAGGATAACTCTGTGTTTTTTACTAATATCGCCCTGCATGTGGGCAAAGCTGAAAAAAAAATGGAAACGTAAGCTGCTGGCAAAACTGCTGGCAGGTAACAATGTGGAGTGCAACGTATGCAACCATAGATACGCCAGTTTCTTTCCTTACCTGAATCGTGCCAATGCACAGTGCCCCAACTGCGGCAGCCTGGAACGTACACGGCTTATTTATCGCTTTATTACGGAACTGGAACTATTAAGGCCCGGTAGTAAAATGCTGCATATAGCACCGGAGGCTGCTTTGTTTCAAAAGTTTAAAGCAATGTTGGATGATGGCTACCTGCCTGCGGATAAGTTTGAAGAAGGCTATACGTACCCAAATGGTACCCTTAATATGGATATAACAGCCATAGAATTGCCCGATAATAGCATGGATATGGTAATGGCCATACATGTGCTAGAGCATGTGCCGGATGATGCCAAAGCCTTGCGCGAGGTATATCGTGTATTAAAGCCGGGTGGGGTAGCTATATTACAAGTGCCGTATGAGGCTGATAGAAAAACGACGTATGAAGATGCCGCTATTGTAAGCCCTGAAGTACGCAGGCAGCATTTCGGGCAGAGCGACCATGTACGTATTTACGGCAATGATTATATAGAACGTTTTGTTCAGCCGGGTTTTATTATAGAGCATGCAGATTATGCGGCTCGCATTGATAAAGCTACGCGGGAACGGTATGTTTTTAAAGACGAAGAGATATTTTTGCTAAGGAAACCTTTGCAATAAACTAAATAAAAATGCAATGAACTACTGGTTGGTAAAATCGGAACCATTTAAATATAGCTGGGATCAATTTGTGAAAGATGGCAAAACCCACTGGGACGGTGTGCGAAACTATGCCGCCCGCAATAACCTGAAGGCAATGGCGAAGGGCGACCATGTATTGTTTTATCACAGCAATGAAGGACTGGCTATAGTAGGCATTGCAGAGGTAGTAAAGACAGCCTATCAAGACCCGACAACTGATGACCCCAATTGGGTAGTGGTTGACCTGAAGCCACTGAAAGCGATTCCTAATCCCGTAACATTGGCTGATATAAAAGCTACACCTGAATTGAAAGATATGGACCTGGTACGTTTAGGCCGATTGAGTGTAGGGACAGTAAAACCTGATGAGTATAAGCGTATATTGAAAATGGGAGGAGTGAAGTAGTGAGAATAATAATACTATTGCTTTTAGGGTTGTTGTTTATAAATAATAGTTACGGTCAGCATGTTCTAACCAAACAGCTCCCAATGCCAGGCAGGGAGCAAGCTTCGGAACTTGAAACCGTAAGACCATATTCATCGCAGGAGGGGAATGTTAATAAAGGTATTATATATGGAGAGTTTATAAAACGCCCGGAACCTGGCAGGAAACGTCCTAGAAAGCAACGGTTATTTTTATACGAAGCCAATCGCAATATTTTTTATGAATTAACTCCGACAGAATATAGCGGATATAGTAAAACTGCATCTTCTTTTTGCTATCACCTTCCCGCAGGCACTTATACTTTGCATACCTTTCTTTGGAATAAAGTCGATTTAGTAGATACTATAACCTGGACAACAGAACGCATCTTCAAAGATGAATCTGCAACCACCGTTCAGCGTAGAGTAAACAACAAAGAGATTAACCATGATGATGTCAGTAAGCTGAACGTATTACAATTTACAGTTACTAAAGGTAATGTATGCTATGTTGGACTTTGGGACTTTACAGACTCCAAACCACGAATCATCGATAATAAAAAACAACTGGATGAGATGTATAAGAGAAGGCAGAAATATCTGTTTTTAGACTTTAAATCAGCAAAGATCAGTCTGCCCGATTAATAAGTCTTTCCCGCTGCCACTCATCATACATCGTTTTCGATGTTTTCCTGCTGCCATCGTGGCTCCAGCCGGGTGTCTTAAATATGTAGCCCAGCTTATCTTTAAATGAGATGGGCTGTTTTAGGTCTTCACCAATATTCTTCCATTCGTGGAAGATGATGTGTGTGGGGTGGTGCTGGCGTTCTATTGGAGATGTGAGCCCGTAACGTGGTGGTTCATCGTCCAGTTCTTCGGCAAAGGTGCCAAACATCCTGTCCCATATTATCAATGCCATGCCCATGTTTTTATCCAGGTATGGGGCATTGCTGGCATGGTGTACCCGATGATGCGATGGGGTTACGAAAATGTATTCTACCCAACGCGGAAGCTTTTTTATAGCCTGTGTGTGCACCAATATGCCATAGGTTTGTGTGATGGCATACATAAACAGGATGTCTATAGGCTGGAAACCTAAAAGTGCCAATGGTATAAAGTACATATACCTGTAAAAAGGCATAAACACAGAAGAGCGGAAACCGGTGGTCAAATTATATTCCTCGCTGCTATGATGGGTTACGTGTACTGCCCAAAACAAGCGGCAGCTATGGTCCACATAATGTTCCACCCAAAAGAGCAAGTCTTCGCACAGAAATAACAGCACCCAATAAGCTATCGGGTTCCACTGTATATCCAGCTTGTACTGAAAGAAAAAGATAAGTACTGCCAATGCAAACCCACGCAGCAGCAGGTCTATGCCGGCATTTACCAGGTTCAGGTATATATTCATAGCTGTTTCCTTCCAGCTATAGTATTTACGATGGCGATAATTACTCAGTATTATCTCCAGCGGTATCAGTATCGCATAGATGGGGATGGAAAACAGTAATAGTATTTGTTGCTGCAGCTCAGTCATTGCACAGTATATATTAACAAAGCCCGTATAACCGGGCTTTGCATTATATAGTCATTATTTCTTTGTCTTTGTCTTTGCAGTGCTGGTCTACAATGGCAATGTATTTATCGGTAACGCCTTGTACACGCGCTTCTGCATCCTTGGCGGCATCTTCACTCAGGCCGTTTTTCTGTTCTTTCTTTATTTGTTCTATCGCATCGCGGCGCAGGTTGCGCACAGATACTTTGGCTTGCTCGCCTTCATTGTTCACACGTTTCACCAGTTCTTTACGGCGCTCTTCAGTAAGCGGCGGCAAAAACAGGCGGATGATGTTGCCATCATTCTGCGGGTTCAATCCAATATTGGATGCGATAATAGCTTTTTCTATGGGGCCCAGCATGTTTTTTTCCCATGGTTGAATAGAAAGTGTCCGGGCATCAGGCGTAGTAATATTGGCAACTTGTGAAAGTGCGGTAGATGCACCATAATAATCTACAAAAACGCCATCCAATATCTGGGGGTTGGCTTTGCCGGCACGTATCCTGCCCAGTTCCGTTTCCAGGTGATTGATGGCTTTTTTCATCTGGCTGGTGGCCTCATCTATTATCATGTCTAATACCTCGCTCATGCTGTGTTTTATTTTTGGGTAGGCAAATGTAAAAAAGTTCCGTTACATACTTTATACCGATACTTTTCTATATATTTATTTCAGGTATAAATACTTTAACTTTCCTTATTTGGATAGCCTTTTATACATCGGTAAATTTGTATAAAATATAGGAATAATATAGATGGAAACAATAGCAAAAAGTCCCGTTAGCCTGACACAAAATGCTGTGAATGAAGTAAAAAGACTGATGGCAGAACCGGGTTTTGAAGGTGGACAATACTTGCGTATAGGTGTAAAGGGGGGCGGTTGCTCGGGCCTTAGCTATATGCTGGGTTTCGACAGGCAGGAAGATGACGATGAGATGTTTGACATGGAAGGCATATCTGTAGTGATGAAAAAAGCACATGGTATATACTTGATGGGTATGCAGGTAGATTTTCAGGATGGATTGAATGCACGTGGTTTCGTGTTCAATAACCCCAATGCCAGCAGCACATGCGGCTGCGGCACGTCTTTCGCAGTTTAAAGGTGTAACGTATTGTATAAGAGCATTTTCATATCATTAGTATTGTTCGCAGCTGCTTTACAGGTGCAGGCACAGAAAGCTGCTACCGAAGAAATCAATAAGGTAGACGGAAAAGGTGCACGCCATGGTAAATGGTTACTCAACCAACCGGGACGTATGGGCGAAGCTTCTTTTTCAGAATTCGGTACTTATGACCACGGCACTAAAATGGGGCAGTGGTATAAACTGGATAATGAGGGGGACCTGATGGCTATTGAAACTTTTAAGAGTAATGTGCTGGATGGTGAGGTGAAATACTATGATAAAGGAAAACTGACTACAATAGGCTATTATCTGAGCCTCAACCCTGCCAATGATTTTGATACGTTTTACGTAATTGACCCCATAACAGATGTAGAGGTAAGACGCATCATACCTACCGATAAGCGCACCATCAGGCATGGTACCTGGCGCTTCTATGATACGGAAAACGGGCGCCTGGTTCGTGAAGAGGATTACCAGGCTGATGAGCTGGTATTTCATAAAGATTATGAAATGTCGAAGGCAGACAGCTTATATTACGCTAAACGGCAAACTAAACTTCCGCATGCTAAGAAGAAAGTATATACACCACCACCAGCTAAACAAACCAGTTATACAAACTAAAATAAGAAAGCCCATCTGTGAGGATGGGCTTTATACTGCAATTAACCGTATGGTTATTAGCTGTTCTTATTTTTATTGTTGGCAGATGTCCTGCTTTCTGATGTGTTTTCAGTGCCGGATGATGAAGTGTTCCTGTCGTTCCAGCTATTGTTGTTGTTTTGCACACGCAGGTGGTTTTCTACATTCATAACACCCGATATCGACTCCGCAATGCTTTCTGCGCGGCGTTTAGCCTCACGGCTTTCCACATTGCCTTTCAGTATTACTTCGCAGCTATTTACACTTACTTCTATATCAGAAGCATCCAGTTGTGAATCATCAGCCAAGCGATCGCTGATGTCTTCTTTTATTCTTTCATCAGAACGTTTATAGCCCTTAGGGCCTTTACCTGTATGTTGGCCCCAACTACTTGTTTGCTGGTTCCAATTGCTGTTACGCGATGTATTCCAATCATTGCCACGATTCCAGCTATCTTGTTGTCCATATTGGCTTTGTCCACCACCACTGGCACCTTGGCTCCAGCTACCTTGATTCCCATAGTTACCTTGGTTACCATATTGGCTGCCGTAATTAGAACCACCTGCATTATAGTCATTGCCATAGCGCGTACTGCCATAGCCACCGTTGCTCGGGTTGCTGTTCATGCTTTGCCAGTTATTATCATAATTGTGCTGGCCATAGCCTTGATTCCCATAAGTGTGCGCATAATTGCTTTGATTGTAGCCGCTATCATTATACCCTTGGCCATACTGATTGCCATATTGTTGCCTATATTGATTATCAGGGTTAAAATTCTGGCTGCCTGAATTTGAATAATTACTACCGAACGGGCTGGTGTATTGCGAATCATTGCGGGGATTGCCATAGCTGCTTTCACCGCTGTATGGTTGGCTTTGCCATTGCGATTGCTGATTTTGCCTTTGGTTATTATAGCCACCTTGCCAATCTTCGCGGTAACCCCGGCGTCCACGGTTCTGGTTTTGCCAATCGTTATAGCCTTGGTCCTGTTGGGGGCGATTGTAGCGGGTGCTTTCATTATCCCATTGATTATAATCAGAAGAGGCAGTGTTCATATAATCTTCATTGTTCCTGGTTGATGAGGAGCGATAATCGTTAGGATTTGAATAGTCGTTTCCTTGCAGTGCATTATCAGCAGTTTCCCTGTACTGAGAGCGAGAGTTTGTTGCCATAAAAAGTGATTTTTAAAGTTTACGATTTTACTCTTTCTGTACTAAAAACTATGCCTGCATGTATATATCCGGTGCATGTAGAACAATGTACACAAGCTGAAAAAGCTCTAGTTGTAGATGTGCCTGTAATGATTTTAGATAATAACTATGTGTGGCTGGTATTAGATTTATGAGCGCTCAGTTGAACATGCAAAGGTGCGTAATAAGGCAGCAAGCATCAGGTCTTCTGAATAGATAATACGATATAAGTTATGGAGCAGACATAAAGATTTTATAAAGATGCCTTTATCTGTAACTTGCAGCCCAGATGCAGTACGATTTCTCTCAAAAGCTGCCGATGTTTGAAAACCGGCTGCGCAAAATGTATAAACATTACAGCAAGCTGGCCCGCAGGCAAGAGGTAGCATGTTTCCGTTTTTATGATCATGATCTGCCCGAGTTTCCTTTTGCTATAGAGCTGTATAATAATGTAGTACATGCTGCCGAATACAAACGCAGGCACGGTATGGAAGATGAGGAACATGAAGCGTGGCTGGAAGCGTGTAAAGGCATCATAGCTGTTGTGCTGGAAATAGATGCTGCTAATGTATTTATGAAAGTGCGACAGCGCAAAGCAGGTAGGCAAGGCCAGTATGAAAAATTCTCTGAAGAAAGGGTAGAACGCATTGTGCCGGAAGGCGGCTTGAGCTTTATTATTAATCTGACTGACTACCTGGATACCGGGCTGTTTCTCGATCACCGCATTACCCGAAATATGGTGCGCGAAGAAGCTAAAGGCAAACGTGTACTGAATTTGTTTTGCTATACCGGCTCATTCAGCGTATATGCTGCACATGGTGGTGCGGCCAGTGTTACATCCGTAGATCTTTCTAAAACCTATCTGAACTGGGCTAAGCGCAATATGCAGTACAATAAACTGTATGATGATAAGAAGCATGAATTTGTACACGCCGATGTAATGGAAGTGATACGCGACTTGCCTGCCGATACCTTTGACATCATTGTTTGCGATCCGCCTACCTTCTCTAACAGCAAGCGTATGGATGAAACCTTTGATGTGCAGCGAGATCACGTGGCATTGCTGAAACAATTGCTGAAAGCCTGCACCGATGGTGGCAGGATATACTTCAGTAATAACTACCGCAACTTTGAGCTGGACAGGGATAAGATACCCACGCCACATATACAGGATGTTACGTCAGCCACTACACCTTTCGACTTTCAGGGCAGGCTGCATCGCAAATGTTATATTATAGATAAGATCTAAATTGCACTGATATGGAAAATGCCATCATAATAGTAAAGGACCTGGTAAAGAAGTATGGCGATTTTACGGCTGTAAAGGGTATCAGTTTCGAGGTGAAACAAGGAGAGATATTCGGTTTGCTGGGACCCAACGGTGCGGGTAAAACCACTACGCTGGAAATTATTGAAACCCTTCGCGAGAAAACAAGCGGTGAAGTATGGGTAGATGGCAAAAACCTGGAGAAAGATGCGCAGGACATCAAAAAGATAATAGGTGTACAACTGCAGGCAGCAGGTTATTACCCCAACCTGAACCTCGTGCAGATAATAAAACTATTTGCAGGCCTTTACAATCGCGATGTAGACCCGATGGTATTGCTCGATACCGTAAACCTGCGTGACAAGGCAAAGAATAAATTCAAAGAATTATCCGGAGGGCAAAAGCAACGTTTCTCCATAGCTACCACGCTTATAAATGAGCCAAAAGTCATCTTCCTGGATGAACCCACTACGGGGCTCGACCCACAGGCACGCCGCAATCTATGGGATTTGATAAAAGCCGTTCGTGAACGTGGTACGACCGTAGTTATCACTACGCACTATATGGATGAAGCCGAAGTGCTATGCGATAGGGTAGCGATAGTAGATAGCGGTGAAGTGATAGCGCTGGATACACCCGATAATCTTATCGACAATCTCATTGCATCCGGTTTTAAGCGTCCTAAACAGGTAAAAGAAGCCAACCTGGAAGATGTATTCCTGGATATAACAGGTAAAGAGTGGCGCAATGAATAGGTTGCATATATTGCTAATAATGTTATTGGCTGCTAATGTTGCATCCGCTCAGCAGGATAGCACTACGGCGGAAGATAAAGCCTACACTGCCATCGAAGCCATTCCTGAAATACAGCAACTGATAAAGGATGATACCGGTAAGGTATGGCAACTGATGATGCGCACCACGCGCACGCCATCTGCCAATTTCAAATACTATTGGATACAGGTAGGCAAAACCAATAAAGAACGCTTTTATACCCAATTCAATTTTTATGTAGACCCCAAAGATCTCGAGGTTTACCTGCTGGATACAAAAACAGATTCCATCTTTACCGTGCCGCAATGGCGCTTACGGTATCCTTAAAACCAACTACTTTTTTTCTTGCGGCTACTGGTGCCACCCAGTCCCAGTGAGCCCAGCAGGCTACGCACTATAGTGTTTCCTGCTGTGCGCATCATGCTTTTGGCAATGGGGTTATCTACTATGGTTTCCAGTATATTTTTTTCTTCCGGCTCGGCAGCTTTTTTTGCAGCCTGTTTGGCGGGCGCTTCTTCTTTAGCTACCTCCAGCTTCTTGGTTAGCATTTCATAGGCACTTTCGCGTTCTACAGGTTGGTTGTATTTACCTGCGAGTTGAGATTTACTTACCAGGGCATCTATCTCCTGCGCCGTCAGTATATCCATCCGCGATTTTGGCGGGCACATCATGGTAGCTACCAACGGGGTAGGTATACCTTTTTCATCCAGCAGTGTTACCAGTGCTTCGCCAATCCCTAGTTGAGTAATGATATCTTCTGTTTTATAGAAGTCGCTATCAGGATAGTTGGCAGCAGTTAGTTTGATGTCTTTTCTATCATTGGCAGTAAAGGCACGAAGTGCGTGTTGAATCTTTAAGCCCAGTTGCCCCAGTACGGCAGGCGCTACATCCATCGGGTTCTGTGTAATAAAGAAAATGCCCACACCTTTAGAGCGTATCAGTTTGATGACAGTTTCCAGTTGGTTTATCAGCACCTCATTAGCATCAGAAAATATCAGGTGTGCCTCGTCTATAAACATCACCAGTTTAGGCTGGTCCAGGTCGCCGGCCTCTGGTAGTGTAGCATATAATTCAGACAACAGTTGCAGCATGAAGGTAGAGAACAGTTTCGGCCGGTCTTGCAGATCGGTAACACGTACAATGTTTATGATACCACGGCCATCATCAGCAATACGCATCAGGTCATCCACTTCAAATGATTTCTCGCCGAAGAACTGGTCGGCTCCCTGCTGTTGCAGCTCTATCACTTTGCGCATGATCGTACCTACCGATGCGGCAGATATATTCCCATAGGTATCGCTCAGTTCCTTCTTACCTTCGTTGGCAGCCCATTGCAGTGTTTTTTGCAGGTCTTTCAGGTCTAGCAACGGCAACTGGTGGTCATCGCAATATTTAAACAGCATAGAAAGAATACTTTCCTGCGTAGGGTTCAATCCCAATATCTTAGATAGCAACACCGGCCCGAATTCCGTAACCGTAGCACGCAGGCGTACTCCCGGTTCATCACTCAGCGATAGCAACTCTACAGGGTAGCCCGCTGGTGTATAAGTGATGCCCATATGCTGGGCACGTTCATTTATTTTGTCGTTGGCTATGCCTGGTGCGGCTATACCGCTCAGGTCACCTTTTATATCCATCATCAGCACGGGCACACTGGCGTCACTCAGTGCCTCGGCTAACACTTGCAGGGTTTTTGTTTTTCCCGTACCTGTAGCGCCGCTTATCAGCCCGTGGCGGTTCAGTGTTTTCAGTGGCGCAGTAACCGTAGCTTCTGCCACCAATGCACCATCCAGTATGCCTTTACCCAGCATAAAGGAAGCGCTTTTAAATGTATAGCCCTTATTTATCGTTTCGATGAATTGTTCTTTTGTTGCCATAGAGGTGAGAAATAAAAAGTCCTGCAAATAATACAGGACTAATTTAAAAACGTTTTTGCTATTCGTGGTTGCCGGTTAAAAGAAATAACCTTGCTTTTCCAGTATTTGAGCGCTCAGCCTGCGGCGTGCATCCTTAGTATTAAAGCTGGCCGTTTTGGTATAGCGTTTCAGGCCCATCAACATCATCCGTTGTTCGTCACCATCGGCAAAAGCATTGATGGCATTCTTACCTGCGTGGTTGATGCGGTCTGCTGCATCGGCTATTAGTGTTTGCGTAGCATCTATGGCAAGTGCAGCGTTTTCATTATTGTTCTGCTGCATCTTCATAGTGCGTAATAATGCACTTTCGGCCATAAAGGTTTCGTTTACCATATCGGCCAGGTACATTAGTATTTCCTGCTCGCCTTCTATCTTCATCATCAGCTTTTGCACGGCAGCACCGGCACACATCAGTATTGCTTTTTTGAAATTCGCTATTGCTTTCAGCTCTGCTGTAAATGGTGCATCATCTTCACCAAAATCAGGTATGCTGGTCAGCTCTTTTTGTATAGCCATAGCCGGCCCCAGCAAGTTAATGCGGCCCTTCATAGCGCGTTTCAGGTACATATCCAGCGTCAACAGCCTGTTTATCTCGTTCGTGCCTTCAAATATCCGGTTGATGCGGCTATCTCTATAAGCGCGTGAGATATTGTATTCGTCAGAAAAGCCATTTCCACCATGTATCTGCACCCCTTCATCCACTACATAGTCCAGTGTTTCAGAGCCTATCACTTTTAGTATGGCACATTCTATGGCATATTCCTCGGCGGCACCCAGCAGGGTTTCATCTTCGCCTTTGCCTGCCTCTGCCAGTTCATGCTCTTTATCAGCTATCCAGCGTGCAGAACGATATAGTGCACTTTCCGTAGCATAAATCTTGATGGCCATTTCTGCCATTTTGTGTTGTATGGCGCCGAACTGAGCTATGGGGGTTTTAAACTGTTCGCGGGTAGCGGCATACGCTACACTGATGTTCATAGCGCGTTTGGCGCCACCCAGTGCTGCAGCACATAGTTTCAGCCTGCCTATGTTCAGTATGTTGAAAGCAATGATATGCCCACGGCCTATTTCGCCCAACAAGTTCTCTACCGGCACTTTGCAGTTCTCAAAAAACAACTGGCGTGTGCTGGAACCTTTAATGCCCATTTTATGTTCTTCCTCGCCAAAGCTTAACCCTTCCGTACCACGTTCTACTATAAAGGCGCTGAACTTATCGCCATCAATTTTAGCAAATACGGTAAACACATCTGCAAAGCCAGCATTGGTTATCCATATTTTTTGCCCGTTTATGATGTAATGCTTGCCATCTTCACTCAATACGGCAGTTGTGCGCGCACCTAATGCATCGGAACCGGAATTGGGTTCGGTAAGGGCATAGGCACCTTTCATTTCGCCCGTTGCCAGCTTAGGTACATATTTTTGTTTTTGTTCTTCTGTGCCGAAATACAGGATAGGCAAGGTGCCGATGCCCGTATGCGCCGCCATGGCTACGGCAAATGAATGCCCGCCACCCAGTGCTTCATTTATAAGCGTAGCAGTCACAAAGTCTTCACCAAGTCCGTTATATTTTTCGGGCAATGCGGCGCCCAGCAGGCCCAGCTCACCTGCTTTATCCAGCAGTTGCGGCATCAGGCCTTCTTTTTGTTTGTCTATATCCAGGATATGGGGAAGTACTTCTTTGTCGAGAAACTCGTTGCAGGTTTGTTCTATCAGTCTTTGTTCTTCGTTGAAATCTTCCGGCGTAAAAGTATCCGCAGGGTTGGAAGGCTGAACCAGGAATCCACCGCCTATCAATGCGGATTTTGTATTTGCTTCCATAAGCTAAAATTGTTTCTATAAATCTAACAAAAATTGCGCGTCAACGTTGTTAATTTTTTGTTGACGATTGGCGCTGCGAATGATTATTTTTGAGCTTTGGCAAAGGCTTCACAATAGATGGATAACAGCAGCGGATATATACCTGTAGGCAATAAAAAATTGCATTACCTGCGTAGCGGTAGTGGTAGCAAGGTGCTGTTGGCCTTTCATGGATATGGCAATAATGCCAATTTATTGTTATCTATCGCCGAACCATTGCAGGCGCAATACACATTAATAAGTGTAGACCTGCCGCATCATGGCAATAGCGAATGGCCCGATACCGAATACCTGGAGCCGGCTGCTTTGCCCAAAATAGTAACATATATACAGCAAACTTTTAAGGTAGAGAAAATAAGCTTGCTGGGCTATAGCATGGGTGGCCGTGTATGCCTGAAGATAGCCGAGATGGTGCCGCAGTATGTAGATACAATTGTACTGCTGGCTTCCGATGGTTTGCAGTTCAATTCGTTTTATTATTTCGTTACGCGCACTACGCCGGGTAAGTATTTATTTAATCGTTTCCTTACCAATCCTGCACGATATACGGGTATGATAGAGTGGGCGAGGAAGCGAAATTGGATAGATGCTTCCCGCTACAAGTTTGCCATGCAATACCTGAAAGCCGAGCAGGACAGGCAATTCCTGCTGAAGGTGTGGCCGTGCATGGCGCATATCCTGCCCGATTATAAAAAGCTGAAACGTGCATTGAATGAACACAAAATATCCGTACATATCATAATGGGCATGCACGATAGGGTGATACCTGTAGCGCTGGCCAAGCAATTCAAGCGCGATACGGAAACCGTTACCCTGCATATTGTTGACAAAGGGCATCGTGTGCTGGATGGTGATACCATTCCTTTAGTAGCCCAATGCCTGCTTGCTGAATGATAATAGTGACCATCATATGCGTGTTATTGGGCATAGGCTATGCTGCGCTGATGCTGCTATACCGTAAAGGTTGGCAGGAGCAGCCAACATTTATAATAGACGAAGGTTTCATACCCGTGACTACCCTCAGCATCATCATTCCTGCCCGCAATGAAGAGACTAACATTGGCCGCTGCCTTGATTCCATCTTCGCGCAAGACTATCCGCGCCATTTGATAGAAGTAGTAGTAATAGACGACCATTCTACAGATGCCACCGCTAACATAGTAAAAGGCTACAACAAGCCCAACCTGAAATGCCTGCATCTTGCCGATTACTTGGATGATGAAACCATAGCTTATAAAAAGAAAGCGCTAACCACAGGTATCAATAACAGTACCGGCGAACTTATCATTACTACTGATGCCGATTGCTTTGCCGGTAGTCAATGGCTGAAATACATAGCTGCTATATACGAAAAAGAACAGCCGGTAATGATAGTTGCACCTGTCGATTTCACCACGAATGGCGATGTAGTTCAAACTTTCCAGTCGCTCGACTTCATGAGTATGCAGGGCATAACAGGCGCAGCCCACAAGCTGAACCTTGGCAATATGAGCAATGGCGCTAATCTTGCATTCTCTCGAAAAGCCTACCTTTCTGTAGATGGCTATAAAGGCATAGACCACCTTGCTTCCGGTGATGACTACTTACTTATGATGAAGCTGAATGCCGCATGGCCATCACGCATCGCATACCTGAAGGCAGAAGCAGCTATTGTGCATACACCACCACAACCCACATGGGGTAGCTTCCTACAGCAGCGTATTCGCTGGGCTTCCAAGTCGGGCAAATATGATGATAAGCGCCTTACAGGCATTTTGTTGCTAGTTTACCTGTTCAATGTTTCTTTCCTTGTATTGCTAGTGCTTGGTTTCTGGAGTGCATGGTTATGGGCATTGGCGCTTACGCTCCTGTTATTAAAGACCGAGGTAGAGATATATTACCTGTATCCCGTTAGTAGCTTCTTCCGCAAGCGCAAGCAGCTATGGATATTCCCACTGCTGCAACCATTGCACATCCTTTACATCATATCAGCTGGCTTCCTGGGGTTCGTAGGGGTTTATAAATGGAAGGGTAGAAAAGTAAAATAATATTCATGTTCAAAGGCATAGCAATGATGCCTATTTTGTTTTATTTTACAATATTAATTAGCATAAGAGAGGTATGCGCAAAGCTATTTTCATATCCATCGTCATCATATTGGTAGCTGTAACAGGTTATATATATTGGTTCTATTACAATCCCTATAGCGATGGCAGCCGCGAGGGCGTACTGCAAAAGTTTTCCCGCAAGGGTAATGTATTCAAAACCTATGAAGGGGAAATGATACAACTGGGCTTTGGTCAGCGTGGGGCAGCCATCAATTCTCAATATTTCTACTTCAGTGTAAACGATGTAGCCCTGGCCGATTCTATAGAAAAATGCATTGGTAAGATCGTCAAGTTTCACTACACACAATACCGCCGCAACCTGCCCTGGCGGGGCGAAAATTATGATAAAGTCAATGCAGAGCGGGGCCAATATGTGGTTGACCGTATAGAGATGGTGCGCAATGCAGACTATTACTAGGCCAGTATCAGGAAGACAGCAGGCGATTTTTCCAGTGTAGGTTTCTTTTTCTTCCAGTCACCAATGCTTTGTGTTTTTATATAAGCATCGGCGGCTGTTATGTTTTGTGCTATACACAGCCTGGTACTATCGTTGCATTGTTTCAATACTTCATCCAATAGTTGGTTATTGCGGTAGGGGGTTTCTATGAATAATTGCGTTTGGTTCTCTTTTCTTGATAATGCTTCCAGCGCTTTCAGTTTCTGTGTACGTGCCGGGTCTTTTATAGGCAGGTAGCCATTAAAACAAAAGCTTTGCCCGTTCAAGCCCGATGCCATCAGCGCTAATACCAGCGAGCTAGGTCCTGTTAATGGTACTACCACCGCACCAACGCTATGTGCTACTGCAGCTACTTCTGCGCCGGGGTCGGCTATGCCGGGGCAACCGGCTTCACTCATCACACCTACATTCAGGCCCTCGTTCAGCCATTTTTTCAATGTAGCCATATCCGCACCTTCATGTTTATCTATTTCAGAAAAAGCTATCTCTTCTATCACCAGCTCCCTGTGCAGCGATTTAAGGAAGCGCCTGGCGGTACGCACATTCTCAGCAAAGTAATATCTCAGCTCTTTTGTTTGTGCCAATATTTCTGGCGAAAGTGTTTGTACTGCACCTTCTGCTATTGGTATCGGTACCAGGTATAATATTCCTTTTTTGCTCATAGCCGGGTTAAAAATACGGCATTGTGCTGCAACCTGTACTTTTGCATCATGATATTGCCCGAATCGTTTTACACGCGTAAGGATGTAGTGAGAATAGCACAGGAATTACTCGGCAAAGTACTGGTTACAAATATAGATGGTATGTATACGTCGGGTATGATAGTAGAAACGGAAGCGTATGCAGGTGCAGCAGACAGAGCATCGCACGCCCATGGCAACAGGCGTACTAAGCGAACCGAAATCATGTTCTGGCAGGGTGGTATGGCGTATGTATATCTGTGTTATGGTATTCACCATTTATTTAATGTAGTGACCAATATGCGCGATGTGCCACATGCAGTATTAATACGCGCAGTAGAGCCGTTAGATGGGATAGAACATATGCTGGAACGGAGGGGAAAAGAAAAGCTGACACCATCCCTTACCGCCGGTCCCGGCGCTATGAGCATGGCATTGGGCATTCATACCAGCCAAACAGGCAAGTCTTTACTGGACAATGAAATATATATAGAAGACAGAGGCTTCAGGATACCTCCTAAAGATATTGTGCCGGGTACAAGGGTAGGCGTAGCGTATGCCCGGGAAGATGCATACTTGCCTTACCGGTTTTTCATCCGGGGCAATAAATACGTAAGCAAAGGAAAAGGATTATAAAAAGAAAAGCCCCGCATTTGCAGGGCTTTCTGTTTGTATTCTTTACCTCTTAGAACTTAGGACAAGCGAAGTTGTAAGTAGGAGTAGATTCACGTTTGTTGATAGCACCGTTGAAAATCAGTGATACTTCCAGTGCACCATTGCTGTTCGTAGCACGAGAGAAGCCAGACATTGTCAGGTCGTAGCTGATACCCAGTTTCATTTTAGACCATTCGAAGCCTACATATGGAGCCAGGGCATCGTTGTAGCGATACCAGCCACCCAGGTATAATACGGTGTTTTTAGCATATTCAGCATCGTGGCCGGGGTTCAGTACGAAACCTACTGCAGCACCTGCCAGTACTTCTGTAGCGCTGGCTTGAGATTGAACCAAACCACTCGCATACAGTACGATGTTCTCATTCAGGTCGAATGAACCACCCAGGTAACCTGTGTAACGAGAGTGAATTTTGTGGTTATCACCCAGGAAGCTTTCCACAGGCTGTGTCAGGTGGTAGTATGAGAAACCTACATAAGCAGTAGAGTGTTCTGTCATACGACCTGAATACATTAAACCTAAGTTGAAATCAGGATATGTAAGGTCCGAATTGTTCATTGCTTCATTGCTTTGTCCGGTGGCTGTACCGGTAGAAGCGTTCCATTGGTCTTCAAATATCAGTTTAGATGGGTCTACGCTTTTCTGAACCAATATACCTTGCAGGCCCAATGACAGGGTGTGTTGTTTTTCATAACCAAAAGCTTTGTGATAAGCTAATGATAATCCGACACTTGTATTTTGCAAACCGCCCGAACCGGAACGGTCGTAAAGCCCTAACAGACCTATACCTACTGCATCTCCGTTATCCAGGGTACCCTTCATAGCAGCCATATCAAAGGATATGGTACCTGTAACATAAGGGTTAGAAGATACACTGCTCCATTGTGAACGGTAGTTGGCCGCCAGGCGAAGGTCGCCCTGGGTAAGGCCCGTAAGCGCAGGGTTTAGTGTGAGGGGTGATGCAAAATATTGGGTGAAGTGCGGATCTTGTGCCATTGCCGAAGTCGCTAACATCATTGATGCACCCACGCCTAGTAATATTTTCTTCATCTGGGTAACGTTTATGAATTTTATAATTGAGTTTCTGAAAGCCAAAATAAGCCAAATAATCCTATTATCCAAGACAGTAGGAATAATAATTTTAGTTGGGTTAAGACTGTTTTTTTAATCCGAAAGCTAAGTCCCCTGCATCTCCCAGCCCGGGAACGATGTAACCCCTTGCAGTCAGTTCTTCATCTACCGCTCCCGTCCATATCTCCACTTCCGGAAATTTACGCTTTAAAAGCTCTATGCCCTCTGTGCAGGCAATGGCCGAAACGATATGTATTTTACTGGGTTGGGCCACATTTGTAAGGGTTTCCAGTGCCAATACCAATGACGCACCCGTTGCCAGCATCGGGTCGGCAATAATTAAGATACGGTTGGTAAGGTCGGGGCAGGTAAAATATTGCTGTTCTATTTCAAAGCTGCCATCACGGTGGTGTTTTCGGTACCCCGCAATAAAAGCATTATCTGCTTTGTCAAAATAATTGAGCAGCCCCTGGTGTAGCGGCACGCCCGCCCTTAAAATGGTGGCCAGCACAGGTTGCTCTGCTTCCCGGCATATCGATTCTCCCATAGGCGTTTGCACGGTCAGCATGTTATAATTCATCGTTTTGCTGATCTCATAAGCAGCTATTTCGCCTATGCGTTCCATGTTCCTGCGAAAACGCATACGGTCACCCTGTATCTCTACATCCCTTATTTCCCGTACCCATTGACATAAAACCGAGTTTTGCTCGCTCAGATTGTGAACCATAACATCTTAATTAATGTGGTAATGCAATGTACTGCAAAATAACCGGCTATCATATAGGCTTGTTAATGGATTGTTTAAATGTGTAATTTGTTCAGCTATTGCCGTTAAAGTGGCGTTAAACTGCCTATGGCATATTTTGATACATACGGCAAGCTTCTATTTTTGTACCTTTGCACACCTTTTCAAAAGAGGGGAACACAAATTCCAAGATGGACATTCTACAATCTCTTGACCGCTCCAGGCTGCCACAGCACATAGCCATTATAATGGATGGTAATGGCCGTTGGGCAAAAGAACAGGGGCAGGACCGTGTTTTCGGTCATCATGAAGGTGTGCTTAGTGTGCGCGATATTGTAAACGGCTGTGCGGAAATAGGCATATCTTACCTTACACTATATGCGTTCTCTACGGAAAACTGGAACAGGCCTAAAGAGGAAGTAGATGCGCTGATGGAATTGCTGGTGAATACCATCAGGAAGGAAGTAGAAGTACTGAAGAAGAATAATGTGCGCCTGCATGTTATAGGCGACTTTGAAAGCCTGCCTGCTGTATGCCAGAAGGAATTGAACGAAGCAAAAGAAATGACAGCCGCTAATACGGGGCTCAACCTGATACTGGCACTCAGCTACAGTTCCCGCTGGGAAATGATAGATGCTGCCAAAAAGATGGTGGCCGATGCCGCTGCCGGTAAGCTGAAGCCGGAAGAGGTAGATGATGCTGTGTTTCATAAATATCTAAATACTGCACCCTTTCCCGATCCTGAATTGATGATACGCACGAGTGGGGAATACAGGATCAGCAATTTTTTACTTTACCAACTGGCCTATGCAGAGCTGTATTTTACACCTGTGCACTGGCCGGCATTCCGAAAACAAAATTTATACGAAGCGCTGCTTGATTACCAAAAACGTGAGCGCCGTTTCGGTAAAACCAGTGAACAAATTCAAACGAATTCTCCCCAGCATGCCTAAGAGCTTTTTGCGTTATTCTTTATTGTTTACTACTCTGCTTGCAGTCAATGCGCAGCATTTACATGCGCAGCTGGCTATGCCGGGAGACAGTACTACCAACCTCAGCAGTTTGCGTCAGCAAAGGCAAAGCTTTTCTGACCCTGCTACCCCCAAACAGTATGAAATAGCTGGTATCACCGTTAGCGGCACCCGTTATCTGGATGAAGACCTGCTGATAGCCGTTACAGGCCTGACCATTGGCGGTAAAATAAAATTGCCGCACGATGAAAGCATTGCCAAAGCTATCCGCAACCTGTGGAAGCAAGAGCTTTTTTCTGATGTTTCCGTAAGCATTACCAAAACAATAGGCACTAAAATATTTCTTGATATTAAAGTAGAAGAGCGTCCGCGCCTGGCACGCTACAACTTTAAAGGCATTAAGAAAAGTGAAGCACAGGAACTGAAAGATAAATCGGGACTTGTGAAAGGAAGGGTAGTGACAGAAGCTACCAAGAAAGAGGCGATGGTGCGTATCGAAAAGTATTTCTTTGAAAAGGGGTACGGTGATGTGCGCATGAAAGTGACGGAACGGATTGATACGATTTCTACCAACTCCATTATACTCACCTTCGATATTGATAAAGGCAACAAAACCCACATCAACCAGGTAAGTATAGCAGGTAATGACAATGCCAATACGCTGAAGTTGAAACGCATGTTGCGTTCTACTAAAGAGATGGCGCGTATATCTATATATCCTGCCGATGCTACCAGTATGTTTGGAAAGGAAGAACGTTCTTTCGGCAAATACATGAAAGAATTCCATTTCTTATCACTTTCAAAAACACTGGAAGCGCTCGACCCTTATTTCCGTTATAACTTCTTCAGTTCTTCCAAGTTCAACCAGAAGAAATATGAAGACGATAAGCAGGGGCTGGTCGAATATTATAATACATTAGGTTTCCGCGATGCTGCTATCGAAAAAGATACGGTATATCGTGTAGAGAATGGGAATGTAAACATTGATATTAAAGTAAAGGAAGGCCGCCGTTACTATTTTGGCGATATAGAGTGGAAGGGGAATACCAAATACTCAAATGAATTCCTTACCAAAACATTGGGTATAAAAAAAGGCGACATCTATAACCAGCAACTGCTGGATACCCGCCTGGGCCGTGCTATGAGCCCCGAAGGTGGTGAAGACATCAGTAGCTACTACATGGATGACGGATACCTGTTCTTCAACGTAGACCCGGTAGAAACTTCTATCGTTGGCGATACTATTAATTATGAAATGCGCATTACGGAAGGGCCACAGGCTACTATCCGTAACATATCCATTACCGGTAACGACCGTACTAATGAGCACGTAGTGCGCCGTGAACTCAGGACATTGCCCGGCAATAAATTCAGCCGTACCGACCTGATACGTTCGCAGCGTGAGATAGCTAACCTTGGCTTCTTCGACCAGGAGAAAATAGGCATACAACCTAAACCTAACCAGGAAGATGGTACCGTAGATATTGAATACAGCCTTGTAGAAAAATCGAGCGACCAGTTGCAGCTTTCTGCCGGTTTTGGTGGTGGTGTAAGGTTCTATGGTAATATTGGTATTGTATTCAGCAACTTCTCGCTGCGCAATATCTTTAAACCGAAATTCTGGGATCCGCTTCCTGTAGGCGATGGCCAGCGCCTGTCGCTGAACTATCAATCGAATGGTAAGTATTACAACTCTTTGAACTTCTCGTTCACAGAGCCTTGGCTGGGT
>JANLJF010000074.1 GCA_029255605.1 Azovibrio restrictus | reverse complement strand
CTGCATCAGAATCACGATGGTAGAGACATCATACTTCCTGATGACCCTACCGTAGTGATCACTACCAAAGAACACCCTTACCTGAAAGAAAGGATAGGTGATGATATTATTACTGCATCGGGCACTACCCTGCTGGGTGCCGATGACAAGGCAGGTGTTGCCATTATTATGGACCTTGCTAATTATCTTATACAGCATCCAGAAATACCACATGGCACCATCCGCATCCTTTTTACACCTGATGAAGAAGTGGGCCGTGGTGTGAATAAAGTGGATATGAAAAGGCTAGGTGCACAGTTTGGCTATACACTGGATGGGGGCGAACGTGCGCACCTGGAAGGGGAAACCTTTAGCGCCGATGGCGTTTCGGTAACCTTCCATGGCATCAGCGCACACCCCGGCTATGCTAAAGGCAAAATGGTGAGTGCCATAAAAGCTGCTACTGCCTTTGTAGATAAACTGCCGCGCAATGAATGGTGCCCTGAAACTACCGATGGCATGCAAGGCTTCGTGCATCCTGTACACATGGAAGGTGTGCTGGAAAAAGCTACGGTACAATTCATCATCCGCGATTTTGATACCCCTATGCTGGCCACACACGAAGAAAGGCTGCGCAGGCTGGTCGATGAAACAGTGAAAGAGTTTCCGGGTATAACGACAGAGTTTGTGATAAAGGAGCAATACCACAACATGAAAGAAGTATTGGACAAACACCCGCAGGTGATGGACTATGCAGAAGAGGCTTATAAGCGTGCAGGTATGCAGGCACAACGCATGAGTGTGCGAGGGGGCACCGACGGTTCACGCCTGTCATTCATGGGGTTGCCATGTCCTAATTTGTTTACCGGGGAAATGGGCATACACAGCAAGCAGGAATATGTAAGCGTGCAGGATATGGAAAAGGCAGTGGAAACACTTGTACATCTGGCGCAGGTTTGGGAAGAAAACAGTTAATCATTATAGCTAAACAATACAGTAATGAATCCGCAATTAAAAACAGTATTACTTACCATACTCACACTTTCTGTATTCACCATCGCGCTGGTAGAACTGAGCGGTGTGAGCAGTACAGCGCTCTTCAATAAATACGGCATCGGCAAGGGCCATGAGCACAAAGAGAGCCTGAGTGAAGAACAACGTCGCGACAATGAAATGCGTGCCATGCCTAAAACCACTATTGAATTCACAGAAACCAAGCACAGTTTTGGCACTATTAAAGAAGGTGAAGTAGTAAAACATGCTTACCATTTCAAGAATACAGGCGATCAGCCACTACTGATATCAAATGCCGTAGCCTCCTGTGGTTGCACAGTGCCTGCTTATCCTAAAGAACCGATCCCTCCACAAGGAGAAGGCGACATCGTAGTAGAGTTTAACAGTAAGAACCGCGAAGGCCACCAGCAAAAGAACGTGTTGATATATTCTAATGCCCAGGCAGAGTCTATTTCTATTGGCTTTGATGTAGATGTAGTAAAATGACAACAGCAAACGTGTCTTTAGGACAGCATATAAAAAACTACCTGTCGCTGATAAAATTCAGCCACACGGTATTTGCATTGCCCTTTGCCATGATCGGTTTTACACTGGCAGTAGTGCGCGAAGGGCATAGTTTTGAATGGGGGCTTTTTGTAAAAGTATTGCTGTGCATGGTTTTTGCACGCACAGCGGCTATGGCATTCAACCGCTACCTCGACAGGAAGTTTGATGCTATGAACCCACGCACCGCTAAGCGCGAAATACCGGCGGGCATCATCAAGCCGCAGCATGCACTGGCATTTACGATAGTGAACTGCATCCTGTTTATCGTCACTACGTACTTTATCAATACCATGGTGCTGTACCTTTCTGTAGTAGCACTTTTTGTGATACTGTTTTACAGCTACACCAAACGCATCACGGCGCTGTGCCACATTGTACTTGGTGTCGGACTTTCATTGTCACCCATAGGTTCATACCTCGCTGTTACGGGTGTATTTGAGTTGCTGCCTGTATTGTTTTCGCTCATCGTATTGACATGGGTATCTGGCTTTGATATCATATATGCCTTGCAGGATGAAGACTTTGACAAAAGCCAGAAGCTGCACTCTATACCCGCAGCACTGGGCATTAAGGGCGCACTGAATGTATCCAACATATTGCATGTTGGCTCTGCCATTTTCGTGATAACAGCAGGTGTGGTAGGTGAGTTTAACTTTGTGTATTGGATAGGCGCAGCCATATTCATAGGCCTGCTTACCTACCAGCATATACTGGTAAAGCCTAATGACCTGAGCAAAGTAGGCATTGCATTTGCCAATACCAATGGCATCGCCAGTATCATATTCGCCATCTTCACCATCCTTTCATTCTTTATACAGTAACCACATGAACATAGCACTAATAGGATATGGCAAAATGGGTAAAGCCATTGAAGAAATAGCCATAGAACGCGGCCACCATATCACACTGCGCATCAGCAGCAGCAACAGGCACGAGATGACACCCGACAACCTGCGCATGAGCGATGTGGCTATAGAATTTACCAACCCCGAAGCTGCGGAAGAGAATGTAATGAAGTGTTTTGAAGCAGGCGTATCGGTAGTGTGTGGTTCTACAGGCTGGAACGATGGTATTTCTCACGCTAAAATGAAAGCCGTTGAAATGGGTTGCGCGTTTTTGCCGGCCTCCAATTTCAGTATAGGTGTTAATATCTTCTTCGAAATAAACAAGATACTGGCATCGCTCATGGATGAGCAACCCGACTATAATGTAACGGTAGAAGAAACTCACCATACCCAAAAGAAAGATGCCCCAAGCGGCACGGCCATTACCATCGCCGAGCAGATACTGGAAAACATGAAGCGCAAAAAGCATTGGGCAAAAGAAAGCACGGATAACCCCGAAGCTTTCCCCATTATTGCGCACCGTATAGAGAATGTACCCGGTACACACAATGTAAAATACAGTTCTGAAATTGACGAAATAGAGATCATCCACACTGCTCACAACCGAAAGGGCTTTGCAATGGGTGCCGTACTAGCCGCTGAATACATCTATGGTAAGAAAGGCATTTTTGAAATGAGGGATGTATTAGGAATTAAGAATGTGGAATTATGATTCTACATACACTTTACATAAATAAAGCCCCGCAATGCGGGGCTTTATTTTAACACAT
>JANLJF010000073.1 GCA_029255605.1 Azovibrio restrictus | reverse complement strand
CTTCTTTGAAAAACGCTTCCAAGGCAACGAGGATGTCAACTTTGGGAATACCGGTTTTTTCAGCAATGCTGGTTACAACATCGGCTTTTCTCATAACTTATACATTTTAGAAATTAAAAGAATAAAAATGTAACTAAATCCTCCTATATAACAGGGTTTTAATCAAACAAATGTGTTTAATGCAAAATTAGGGCAATTTTTACGCCATATTTTGCATAAACCGAAATAATTTACTTTAATAATATATTAAAAATCAATCCGATAGCAGGATAATATTGTGAAAACCGCACTCCAAGCCTCATACAATATAAAATATCATATCAAATACATTGAGTTTAAGCAGGTTTTTCAATAATGCATTGAACTACCATTACTTATACACATCCTGTATTATTCGGTTTATTGGGGTGATATTTACCCAAATTGTGCCACAATATGGTACACTTTTGTAGAATATTATATGCATAATGCCTGGCCCCCAAAGCTACCCACACGCATATAGAAATCCATGCCTGATAAGCGCAGGTGCAGTACTTTTGCACAAATTTCCATAGCCGTGCAGGATATAAAGAAAAGAAAGGCAGTAGCTTATTGGTTGTTGGCAGGTGTAGCAATGATAATCATACAGGTATTGCTGGGGGGCATTACCCGCCTTACAGGTTCGGGACTGTCTATAACGGAATGGAAACCTATCATGGGTGCTTTCCCGCCCCTGAGCGAAGCAGAATGGCAGGCAGCATTTGATAAATACCAGGACATCGCCCAATTCAAATACGTTAACAGCCACTTCGAGCTCAGCGATTTTCAATTCATATATTTCTGGGAATGGTTCCACCGCCTGTGGGCCAGGCTGCTGGGTGTAGTGTTTGCTATTGGCTTCATATACTTCCTGTCTAAAAAATATTTTGATAAAGGGATGATACTGCCATTTGTCATCCTCTTTATACTGGGCGCTGCACAAGGTGCCATAGGCTGGATAATGGTAGCCAGCGGCCTGAATGATACCGACCTGTATGTAAATCATATAAAACTGGCACTGCACTTTATGGCAGCACTGCTACTGCTATGCTACACGCTATGGTTTGCCCTGAAGCTATTGATACCTGAAAGCGCTATTGTATATAATACACGATTGAAAAACTTTACACTCATTATAACCGTGCTGCTTTGTGTGCAACTGGTATATGGGGCATTTATGTCGGGGCTGAAAGCGGCAATGGCAGCAGCTACGTGGCCCACCATCAACGGCGCATGGATACCCGATAGGTTGATGGTGCAAAGCTTTATTAACCATCCTATCAATGTACACTTCATGCACCGCCAACTGGCCTACCTGTTGTTCACACTTATCATGTTCTGGTTTGGCAATGCTACCAAACATGGCAAAGTGCAACCGGGCAGCCTGCTGAACAAGGCACGCATATGGCCATTCATACTGGTAATAACGCAGGTATTGCTGGGTGTCATTACCGTGTTAAGCGCACCACGCATTGTGCTGGGTAAGTTTGGCATGTATGAAATGCTGGCAGAAACACACCAGGTGGTAGCCATGTTCCTGTTGATGGCGCTGGTAGTAAATATATATGGCCTGCGTAGCAAACGCACTGCAGCTTAGCATTTTACAATAACAATACATTATTAATACTGCAAAGGCGGAAAGTTTTTGTATCTTAATAAATAGAAACAGCTTTTGCCGCATGCGCACCATCATCCATAGCATTTTCAGGTTTTTACCTGTGCAGCTTCTATTGCTGCACTTTCGTAAATACCAGTTGCTATTGGTATTCTGGTTCATCCTGTTTACCACCATCACGGGAAATTTTGCAGCGGCATTCGGGGCATCATCCTTGTTCCTGGCACCTGAGTATTTAGGGGAGATAAACTTTTTCAGTATGCTATTACTGGGTGGTGCTACTGCTGTATTTATCATGGCATGGCACATTACCACCTTTATCATTCACAGCACACGCATACCATTTCTGGGTGCTACCCGCCACGCCTTTATAAAGTATTGCATCAACAATTCAATACTGCCTTTAGCCTTCCTTATCTTCTACTCTATTATAGCCATCCGTTTTCAATGGCAAAACGAATATGCTAAGGGCATCGAGGTATTACGCTTCCAGCTTGGATTTTACCTGGGCTTCCTGCTGGTCATCATTATATCATTTGCCTATTTTTTTCGTGTGGACCGTGACCTGCTGAAAGTAGTACTATCACGCATTACCAACCCCGCACGTATTCGCGAGATCATACCATATGACAGCCTGGATTATGACATAGACATTGTACGCGCCGAAACTTTTCTTACCGGCAGGCTGCGTATAGGTAAATGTGCGGAACTGGAGCCTTATGCGCCAAGGCTGATGCAAACCGTACTGCGCAAGCATCACCGCAATGCTATTACGGCTACCATCTTTGCTTTATTTGTTTTGTTACTATCCGGCATATTTATGGAAGACCCGCGCTTGAGGGTACCTGCCGGTTCCGGCTTCCTCATATTGTTCTCTATCATCATGGGCATTGTAGGCGCTGTAAAATATTTCCTGCGCAGCTGGGAAATGCTGGGGTGGATATGCATTATGCTGTTGTTATCGCTGCTGGTGAAGTATAAGATATTCGACTTCCGCAGTATAGCTTATGGCATGGACTATAAAACGCAGGCCGATAAGCGCCCCGATTATAACTATGATTATCTGTCTAAAATATTTACTCGCGAGCGTTATAATGAAGACAAGCAAAAAGAGATAGCCCGCCTGGATGCCTGGAAACAGAAAAACATGAAAGATGGCAAGCAACCGCCATTGGTCATTGTAACGCTGAGCGGTGGTGGCTCTCGTGCTGCATACTGGGGCTTCCGTTCGCTGCAATATATAGACAGTGCTACACACGGAAAACTCTTTAAAAATACAGTGCTGATTACTGGAGCATCTGGCGGTATGCTGGGTGGCGCTTACTGGCGCGAACTGCACAACCTGTATAGCCAGGGCAACATTAAAAATCCATACCTGCCCACCTACCAGGATAACATAGGCAAAGACCTGCTGAATGCTATCATTTATTCCTTTGCAAGTGTAGACCTGATATCGCCCTTCAATAAAATATCGGTATCGGGTTATTCCTATACCAAAGACCGTGGCTATGCCATGGAGCAGGAGCTGATAAGCAATACCAATGGCATGCTGGATAAAAAGCTGGAAGATTACCGCAGCCGCGAAGCGAGTGCCGATGTGCCTATGATGATAGTAAATGCCACTATTGTAAATGATGGAAGAAGGCTGATGATGGCTGCACAGCCGGTAGCCTACCTGACACAGCCTGCACTGGGCATACAGGATAGCAGCTATACCCCCATTGATGCCGTGGACTTCGCCGCATTCTTTCAAAACCAGAACCCATATAACCTGCGCCTTACTACGGCATTGCGTATGAATGCCACATTCCCTTACATATTGCCGGTAGTAAAACTGCCTTCAAAACCGGATATGAATATTATGGATGCAGGGCTGCGCGATAATTTTGGCATAGAGACAGCTGTGCGCTACCTGAGTGTAATGCGCGACTGGCTGCAGCAAAACACGCGCGATGTGATACTGCTACAAATACGCGACACACGTGAGCATGAGATATTTCCCGCAACGGATATGAATACAATGGGCAAGATGATGGCAGACCCGGTGTTTGTGATACAAACCAAGTGGGAATCTTTCCAATCCTACTATCATGGCTACCTGAAAGACTATGCCGAGCAGAATTTTAAAGGCAAACTGCATGTAGTGAATATGCAATACATACCGCAGTTCTCTGAAAAAACTGCAGCCCTTAATTTTCACCTGACGGCGCGCGAAAAATCAGACCTTGCCCATTCTATCAACCATCCGCAAAACAAAGCTGCAACAGATAGCATTATCCGGGTTATTAACGGAGAGTAGCTGATAATCGCTACTTTTGATGCGATTCGCTCTACAATGAAGGTTACAGGTTTCAGTTTCATCCGCAATGCTATACAATACGATTACCCGATAAAAGAGGCTATCTTATCTATACTGCCGCTGTGCGATGCATTTGTGATAGCCGTGGGCAAATCGGAAGACGGTACGCTGGACATGATACGCAGCATAGCCCCCGATAAGATACGTATAGTAGAAACCGAATGGGATGATAGCCTGCGCACCGGCGGCCGTGTACTGGCCGAAGAAACCAATAAAGCCTTTCGTGCCATAGATGATGATACCGACTGGTGTTTTTACATACAAGGCGATGAGATCGTGCATGAAAAATATCATGCAGCCATAAAAGAAGGCATGCAGCGCTGGAAGGATGATAAACGTGTGGATGGCCTGCTATTCAAATACCTGCATTTCTACGGCTCTTACGATTATATAGGCACATCCAGCAGGTGGTATCCGAATGAAATACGCATCATACGCAATGATAAAAGCATCTATTCTTATCGCGATGCGCAGGGTTTTAGAAAAGGTAATGATGAAAAGCTACGGGTAAAACCACTGGATGCTTATGTATATCATTACGGATGGGTGAAGGAGCCCGAAGCTATGCAGCGCAAGCAGGAGATCTTTCACAAGCTATGGCATGATGATGAATGGGTATCGAAGCATGTAGCCCGGGCAGATGCATACGATTACAGTAAAGACATTGATGCCCTGACACGCTTTACCGACACGCATCCTGCAGTGATGCAGGAGCGTATCAGGCAAAAGAATTGGAAGTTTGACTATGATATTTCTTTCAACCACATTTCATTCAAAGAGCGAATGAAAGCTATGGCAAAAGATGTGCTGGGCCTCGATTTCAGCTATCGCAATTACAAGTTGCTGTAATTAACGTATTACATCTTCTACCCTGTGGTCCAGGAATCTTTCTGCTTTCACCAGGTCGGTATGCAGCAACCTGTCTTTAGGCATCATATCCACTTCAGAACGGAAGGCTGCAAACACTTTTTCCAGCATAGGCGATGTTTGCTTTGGCCTGCGCAGGTCTATGGCCTGTGTTGCTGTCAATAGTTCTATACCCAAAACCCTTTGTACATTTTGTATTACGCGGCGCAGCTTGGTAGCGGCATTAGCCCCCATGCTCACATGGTCTTCCTGCCCGTTACTGCTCACAATGCTATCTACCGATGCCGGTGTACACAATTGCTTGTTCTGGCTGACGATAGCGGCTGCAGTGTACTGTGCTATCATAAAGCCACTGTTGAGCCCTGCATCCGGTGCCAGGAATGGTGGCAAGCCGCGCTGCCCGCTTATCAGCAGGTAGGTGCGGCGTTCAGATATATTAGCCAGTTCAGACATAGCGATGGCCAGGAAATCAAGGTTCAACGCCAATGGCTGCCCGTGGAAGTTACCACCACTCATAATGGCATCCTCATCGTGAAACACTATGGGGTTATCCGTTACCGAATTAATTTCTGTTTCTACCACATGGCGCACGTTATCTATCACATCTTTGGTAGCGCCATGCACCTGTGGCATGCAGCGGAAAGAATAAGGGTCTTGTACCTGTTCTTTCTGAATGCCCTGTATCTCGCTATCCTTCAGCAGTTCCAGTATGCGCCTGGCCGTTTCTACCTGCCCTTTGTGCGGGCGTATGCGGTGTATAGGATGTTTGAATGGTTCATCTTTAGCCATATAGCCATCTGCCGACAAAGCACCGATAACATCGGCCCATGCAGAAAGCCTTTGTGCAGCTACCAGCGACCATGATGCATAACTGCTCATGAACTGTGTGCCATTCAGCAAGGCCAGGCCTTCCTTTGCAGCCAGTGGCATAGGCTCCAGCCCCAGTTCATTCAGCACATCCATCGTTTCCCTTACCTCCCCTTTATAGCGCACCTGCCCCATACCAAATATGGGCAGGCTCAGGTGTGCCAGCGGTGCCAGGTCGCCCGATGCGCCCAGTGAGCCTTGTTCATATACTATTGGTGTGATATGCAGGTTGTAATAATCTATCAGTCTTTGAACGATGGCAGGACGCACACCGCTATACCCCTTGCTCAGTCCCTGCACCTTCAGCAGCAGCATCAGGCGCACTATTTCTTCAGGTACTTCATCGCCCATGCCGCATGCGTGGGAACATACAAGGTTTTCCTGCAATTGGGATAATTCATCCGGCTCTACCCTTACGTTGCACAACGACCCGAAGCCTGTATTGATACCATAGTATGTATCTCCCTTCTTCAGTATCTGGTCGAGATAGAGTCTGTTTCGCGCTACGCGCTTTAAGGATTCTGCCGAAAAGATGAGGTTATTTACATCTCCGCGGCTTAAAAAATCAATCGACAAGTGCTCCGGTAATTCCATAAAAGTGGCGCAAAAATAATTTTTTGTGAATAATGATTGAGTTTTTAGTCGTCCAGGTCCCCTTTTATTATATCTACCATATCAGCCTCCATACTTGTTTGTACAGATTCGACTATACGTCCGGCCTCTTTATTGTCTTTCATTAATATGATAGTAGGTACAAATTTTATAGCATACGTTTTTTCTTCCCCGTTCTTTGCTGTTTTAGTCCTGTCTACACCATACATGGTTAACCGCTGCACAGGATACTTCGCCTGCGTCAATACAGCATGCAGCTTAGGCAGCAGGCTTTTTGAGTCGCTGCACCAGGTGCCCATAAAAACTATAAGGTGGTATTGGGATAAGTGTTGCTGCAGGTAGCTTATCTGTGCAGCATCGGCTTTGTAGTTCTCTTTATGACCCAACCAGTCGAAACCGGTTTCTTTTTCCAGGTCCCCGAAATTTATCTTGCCTTTATACACCGTCGAGTTATCTTCTGTATCAGTAGATATATCGAAATCTTTTTGTGCGTAGCTGGTAATGCTTAAACTCATGATCAGTGCAAAAAGGATAAATTTCATTTGTTACGTCAGGTCAAATTGTTTCTGATTTGTAATAGTTTGTTTCGCAGTTGTAATAGGGATTTCCTCAGGTCTACGGTTTGGAACGCGGCCTTCTTACTGCTCTTCATTTTGGCCTTCGCACCGTTTATGGTAAAACCCATCTCCTTTACCAGTTGGTAAATGGTATTGATCTCCCGCACATTTTCAGGTGTGTACAGCCTGTCGCCTTTGCGGGTAGTACGCACCTTCATTTCAAATTCTTTCGTCCAAAACCTGATATTGGATGTATTGACTTTGAATAAAGTAGCTACTTCGCCTATGGTATAGTATTGCTTGTCGCCCGCCCAGCCATTCAGGGCATCGGTCTTTTTCAGTTCCCTTGTCTTTTTTTCGGCCACCGGCTTTTCAGTAGCAGGCTCTTCTTTATCGGGGGCCACAGCTTTTTTGGCAACCCTTTTTCTGGGTTGTGGCTTTACCGGTTCCGGTAACAGTTCTTCACCAAACAGTGTAAGGACTTTTACAGACATCAGTACAAATTAACGAAAAAAAATCTAGCATGGGTAGATATATAAAATCCGCCCATGTATATACAAGTATTAAGGAAAACATAGTGTTGCCCCTTGGTTTTTACCTAAATTTGCAGTTCAATATTTTATTAGCATCCATGCAATTATCAACATTGTATGAACGCGCCCTGAAGTTCGAATTTTTGAGTGCTGAAGAAGGCGTGTTCCTGTTTGAAAATGCTCCCCTTACAGAGTTGATGTTCGTGGCCAATGAGCTGCGGAAGATACAGGTACCTCATGGTAAAGTAACGTGGATTATAGACCGTAACATGAATACCACCAACGTGTGCGTAGCCAATTGCAAATTCTGCAATTTCTATCGCATACCCGGCCATGCGGAGTCTTATGTTACGGATATAGAAACCTACAGGAAGAAGATAGAAGAAACCTTCCGCTATGGTGGTGAGCAGTTGCTGCTGCAAGGTGGGCACAATCCGGAATTGGGACTGGACTATTATACCGACCTGTTCAGGCAATTGAAAGAAATGTTCCCTAACCTGAAGCTGCACGCTTTAGGGCCACCCGAAGTAGCGCACATCTGCAAAGTATCGGGCGTGAGCCACAGGGAGGCACTGCTGGCGCTGAAAGAAGCGGGTATGGATAGTATGCCCGGCCCCGGTGCAGAGATACTGAACGACCGCGTGCGCCGCCTGATATCGAAAGGCAAATGCGGTGCGCAGGAATGGCTGGACATCATGCATGAAGCACATAAAGTGGGCCTTACCACCAGCGCTACTATGATGTTTGGCCACGTGGAAACCGTGTACGAGCGTTTTGAGCACCTGGTGAAACTGCGCGAAGTGCAGGCTAAAAAACCGGAAGGTGCTAAAGGTTTTATCGCCTTTATACCATGGACATTCCAGGATGTAGATACATTACTGCGCCGCATACGCGGTACTAAAAACCTGACCACAGGCGAAGAGTACATCCGTATGATAGCCCTGAGCCGCATCATGCTACCGAATGTGAAGAACATACAGGCATCATGGCTGACGGTGGGTAAGCAAATAGCACAAATGTGCCTGCATGCCGGTACCAACGATTTCGGTTCTATCATGATAGAAGAGAATGTAGTAAGTGCTGCCGGCGCGCCACACCGCTTTACCTACAAGGGCATACAGGAAGCTATAAACGAAGCGGGCTTTGTAGCACAACTTCGCAATCAGCAATACGAATTCCGCGCGATACCGGAAACTATCGAAGAGCAAGTGATCAATTACTAAATACATACGTAAACTTTACGAAGGGCTGCACGGATAATGCAGCCCTTTTCTTATTTTGAAGCCATGCTGATACTGGCGCTTTGTTGTTTTGCTTTTTTTGCCGGCTTTATAGATGCTATGGTGGGTGGTGGCGGTTTGTTGCAATTGCCGGCCTTTTTTGTACTACAGCCACACCTGAGCCTGGTGCAAACATTGGCTACCAATAAAACAGCTTCCTTCTTCGGCACATCGGTATCTGCCTACCGCTATATCAAAAAAGTAGAAATAGACTGGCGACACCTGACACCGGCCATCGTTGCGGCATTCATCTGTTCCCTGAGTGGTGCACTGCTGGTAAGCCATGTGCGCAAAGAGCAGTTCATGCCTTTTATTTTGATAGTGCTGGTGTTGGTACTACTCTATACCGTTTTTAAAAAGGAGCTGGGTCTGCATCATATAGATAAATCGCTGACACGGAAACAATACCTGCTGTATGCCATAGGCACAGGTGCCATCATTGGCTTTTACGATGGCCTGATAGGCCCCGGCACAGGCAGCTTCCTGATATTTTCCTTCGTGGTTTTATTCGGCTACAATTTCCTGCATGCATCTGCCAACGCGAAGGTCATAAATGTGGTGACCAATATATCAGCGCTGATATTCTTTCTGATAAAAGGTGCTATTATATGGCATATAGCCATACCGGTAGGCATTGCCAATATGCTGGGCAGCTATGTGGGCTCGCATGTAGCATTAAAAAAAGGGAGTGGTTTTATACGCCTGTTCTTTATACTGGTAGTATTGGCACTGATAGCCAAGTTGGGGCTCGATTATATCAAACCATAACATTCAGCTTCGCCAATCGCTCTATAGCCTGCACTATCGTTTCTTCTTTTTTGGCAAAACAAAAACGTACCAGTTTATCATCTTTTTTGTGGCGATAAAAAGCACTGATGGGAATGGTAGCCACACCATGTTCACGGGTTAGCCACTGGGCAAATTCCGTATCGGGCATATGGCTGATGTGGGCATAGCTGGCCGTTTGGAAATAGCTGCCAGCCGCAGGCCGGTGTATGGTAAATGGCGTTTGCGATAGCAGTTCTAAAAAGTAGTCACGCTTTTGTTGCATCATATCTACCACTGCCGGTAGGTCGGGTAGCGACAGGTATTGTGCCAGCGCATACTGTGCCGGTGTATTTACCGAAAAGCACAGAAACTGGTGTATGCGCCTGAAAGCAGTTGTAAATGCAGGTGGCGCTATGCAGTAACCTATTTTCCAGCCGGTGTTGTGAAACACTTTTCCGGATGAATAGAGTACAAAACTGCGATGCCTTAATTCTTCATGTTGCAATACACTATAATGCTGCTTGCCATCATACACCAGTTGCTCATACACCTCGTCTGAAAGGATAATGATATTGGTATCTCTTACCAGCGATGCCAGCATATCCCAGTCTTCCTTGCTCCAGATAGCACCCGTAGGATTATGCGGGGTATTAACAATGATGGCTTTGGTACGCAGGTTGATGGCTTGCTCCACACGCTCCCAATCTACTGTAAAGCCGGGTGCTTGCAATGATATGGTGATAGCCTTGGCGCCATTGGTTTCTATATTGGGTATGTAGCTATCATACGCCGGCTCCAGTACTATCACTTCATCGCCGGGCTCCAGTATGGTAGTAAAGGCAGTATAAATAGCATAGGTAGCGCCGGGTGTTATGGTCAGTTCCGTATCCGCATCTATATGCAGGCCGTAACGTTTCTTAAAATCGGCTACTATGGCTTGTCTCAGTTGCGGCAGCCCCGGCATGGGTGCATACTGGTTAAAGCCTTTTAGTGCTGCCTCATGCAGCGATTGCGATAAGCGTTCATCAATAGCAAAATCAGGAAACCCCTGAGACAGGTTGATGGCATTATGCTGTTGAGCCAACCCGCTCATCACGGTAAAAATGGTCGTCCCTTCTGCAGTGTGTTTATGAGGCAGCAACATATCGTTACAGGAATTTTTCGCCTTTGTTACGTTTCACTTCCGCCACGTATTCTTTTATCTGCTGCTCGCGGTTGCGTTCACATATCAGCAACACATCGGGGGTATCTATCACAATAAACTGCTCCAGCCCCTGCACTACCAATAGCTTTTCATTCGGCACTTTTATCATGCACTCACTGGCATCAATCACCATCACGTTATCTCCATATACCGCATTGCCCAGGTAGTCCTTTTCAGAATTCTCATAGGCGCTTTCCCATGTACCCAGGTCGCACCAGCCAAAGTAAGAAGGTATCACAAATACATTCTTGGCCTTTTCCATAATGCCATAGTCTATAGATATATTGGTACACTGCGAATACAAATTGCTGATAACTTCGGCTTCTTTAGGTGTATTGTATACATTCTTGGCCATGGTAAATACTTCATGCATTTCAGGCAGGTATTTATCCAGTGCTTCCATGATGGTTTTTACATTCCATACAAAGATGCCTGAGTTCCAAAGGAAGTCACCACTTTTAAGGAAAGTACGTGCCAGTTCCAATGACGGTTTTTCGGTAAATGTTTTCACACGGTACACCATATCCAGCTCTTCTTCTACATCGTACTGTATATATCCGTAGCCGGTATCGGGGCGTGTGGGCTTGATGCCCAGTGTTAGCAGTGCATCGTGGGTGGATACGAAGTTGAGTGCATCCAGTGCCGTGCGTTCAAAAGCACGCTCATCCATTATCAGGTGGTCGGCGGGCGACATGATGATGTTGGCATCAGGATTAAGCGACATCATTTTGTGCGCAAAATAAGCAGCGCAGGGTGCTGTATTTTTGCGCGATGGCTCGCTGATGATGTTGGCATCATTCAGTTCAGGTATCTGTTCCTTCAGCGTTTGTATATATTGCTGGTTGGTGATGAAGTAGATATTTTCCTGCGGACATATGTGCTTAAAGCGTTGATAGGTCCATTGTATCAGCGACCTGCCGGTGCCCAGTATGTCTATAAACTGTTTAGGATATCCTGTACGGCTAACAGGCCAGAAACGGCTGCCGATACCACCGGCCATTATGGCCACATAATTATTCTGATTGCTCATGTGTGCTATCTGTCGAGAGATGTGCTAAAAATACTATAATTCACCCGATTATATAACAAAACAGCCCCGCACATGCGGAGCTGCTATATAATCGTACTAAAAATTAACTTATGCTTTATTCTGCTTCTGCTACTACTTCCTTCACTTCCGGTATCATGCGCTTCATCATACCTTCAATACCCGCTTTCAGTGTTATCATAGATGATGGGCAGCCTGAGCACGAACCCTGCATCATCAGCTTCACCACACCATTATCATAGCCTTTGTAGCTAATGGCGCCACCATCCATTTCCACCGCCGGTTTCACGTAGTTTTCCAGCAGTTCCTTTATGCGTTTTACCACATCCGTATCGTCTTCGTTTATGGTATTGGCTTCTACTTTTTTCACTACCAGTTCATCATTCACCACCGCTTTACCTTCTTCCAGGTATTGCTTCAAAAACTCGCGTATGGTAGGTATTACTTCTTCCCATTGCGTTTCAGGTGTTTTGGTCAGCGTTACAAAGTTGCTGGCAATAAACACACTGCGTATAAAAGGGAAACCGAATAATTCTTTTGCTAAAGGTGATGGTGTGGCACTTGCTTCCTCAGGAAAATCAATGCTCTTGCCGGGATACAACAATTTATTGGCCACAAACTTCATCGTTTCGGGGTTAGGGGTCATCTCCGTATAAATACTCACGATAGTATTTCCTGTCTTCAACATGGTATGATCAATTTTGTACAAAAATACTCATTTCCATGCTATGCCCTAATCAATTAAGGTAATATGTGTAGTGTGGAAATTAATTCCCCAAAAAATAAGGGTTTCTATATCCTTATATTTTCTTTAACAGATTATAATCTTCTGAAAGACAATCAATTGACTTACACATATATTAGTATGGCCTTATCAGACAGGGCAAGGCGCTTGGAACAGTTTTTAAAATACATAGGCAGAACAATGATTTTGTAAAACTATTAAAACCGATATATATGAAAATGATGTTTTCAGCGCTTGTAATGATCGGGATGATGCATTTCGGCGCAGCGGCTCAAAGTAAGTTCGACCAGAATTTTAAAGTATGCCGTATAGATGATAAATATGCTACCTGCGATGAAAATACACCTTCGGTAGTAATTACGAAAATGACCAAAGATAAAAACCAAAAAACCATTGATGGTTTGCGTAGGATGGATAGCTATACATACGTAGCGCCTAAACCTGCACCTGTACCTATACAATTGGCTACCAGTGTGAAACGTAACCCACGGTTCCTTGTCTCTTACGATGACCCTCAGGCGCCATACTTAGGGGAAGAAAGCATGGTTAATGACGGAGTGCAAAAAAACAAACAACGTAACCTGAATTACCTGGATGGCAGCGTACAACGCCCACCAAGTGATGGCGGTAATTCAGACAAAAAATAATAAGATGTGTGTGTTTTAGATAGGCGGCTGTTTCTTACGGGGCAGCCGCCTCGTTATGTCTAGCGGGCATCAAAGTCTACTACCACCCTTTCTGTTTTAGGGTGCGACTGGCAGGTAAGTATAAAGCCCTTCTCTATTTCATCTTTTTCCAGCGCATAATTCACTTCCATATCCACTGCACCTTCTACCAGCTTAGCACGACAGGTACTGCAAACACCACCTTTGCATGCGTAGGGCAGGTCGGCACCATGCTTCAGTGCAGCATCCAGTATATTATCGCCGCCATAAGCCAGGTTCATATCAAACGTAGCACCATCCAACGTGATGGATACTTTGCTCATGGCTGATGTATCATGGGCATGTGCGGCAGCCCATTTTTCACGCGCTGCTTTCGGCTGGTCGGGCGATGTGAAGAGTTCTATATGCACACTCTCCAAAGGCATACCCATATCCACCAACTGCTGGCGCACGGCTAATATCATATCCTCCGGCCCGCAGATGAATGCCTCATCTATCGTATTGATATTTATCAGCGAATCGCAAAAAGCAGCACATTTTTCTGCATCTATACGGCCATTGAACAGGGGAATATCCATCTGCTCGCGGCTCAGTATATGGTACACCCGCAGGCGCTGCATGTATGTATTCTTCAGGGCTTCTATGGCTTCGCGGAATATGATGGTCTGGCGGCTGCGGTTGCCATATATAAGGGTAAAATGGCTATCCGGTTCATTGTCCAGCACCGTTTTCATGATGCTCATCACCGGGGTAATACCACTACCTGCTACAATGGCCAGATATTGTTTATTGGGCTTCGCTGCACTTTTGGGAGAAAATTTACCCATCGGCGGCATCACTTCCAGCACATCGCCGGCCTTCAACACGGTATTAGCATGGGTAGAAAATTTCCCGTCCTCTACCTTTTTTACCGCTACACGTAGCTCACCATCATTCGGGCTTACACATATGGAGTAAGAACGGCGCACTTCTGCACCATCCAGTTGTGTGCGGAAAGTAAGGTACTGGCCCGCTGCAAAGGCAAAGGTTTCTTTCAGATTTTCAGGCACTTCGAGTGCTACAGATACGCAATCGGCCGTTTCAGGTCGTACTTCTTTTACTTTTAATTCGTAGAACTTTAGTGCTGACATCTTTATAACAACGCTTTAAGCGCTGGCAAAAATAGCTAAAAATACCTGTCAGAAAGATGATTTTACCCCAACATCCCCTCCAGCGCCTCGCGCTTTATCATGGTAAATACCTTCTTACCATCGGGGGTATATTCGGGTTGTGAGCAGGCAAAAAGCTCGTCTATCAGCGCTTGCTGCCCTTCTGTATGCTGTATGGCATCAGTATTGCGCGACAGGCGGCGGGCCATATTAGCCAGCAGCATATCGGTGCGGCGGGCTACGGCATCGGGTGCTTCATGTTTCAGTTGGTCTACCACTTCGTCCAGCACATTTTTCTCCTCACCGGCAGGCAGCCCGGTGGGCACACCCTGCACTACAAAGGTATTCTGCCCGAAGGGCGATATATCGAAACCAATACGTGCCAGATCGGCCAGGGCATCATTTAATAAAATAGCATCCTGCGGTGCCAGTTCATACGATATGGGGAACAGCAATTGCTGAGATGGCGTGTTGCCATTGTTCCACTCGCCCAGCAGGCGTTCGTACCAGATGCGTTCCTGCGCGCGGCGTATATGCACCAGCATCAACCCCGATTTTACGGTCGTCACCAGCATAGCACCCTGTACAGATATAATGCTGTTGCCACTATTGCCGGCGGGTGCTTTATCATTGGTGCCATGCAGGTTGCCGGTTTGTGCATAGTGGCTGTGCGGCACTTCATGTGCGGGTATCAGGTTTTCCGTATTCTCTTGCGATGGTGTTACCGTATTGGCTATTTCATACAGGTCCTTCCATTGCTTCAGGGCATCTTTCTTTTCTATAAAATGCGCCTGGTTTTTATTGCTGAAAGAATTGTAGAGGTAACCCTTTTCTGTGTCCGCCTTCTGTTTTTCCGTAGTAGGCAGTTGTATGCTGGATAGCTGCTGTATTTCCGGGCTCAGCGTAAAATCGAGCGATGGGGCGATGTTATATTTTGCCAATGCATGCTTCACGGCAGCATTCAGGTAAGCATACATCATCCGGTCATCTTCAAATTTCACTTCCTGCTTGGTGGGGTGCACATTCACATCCACACGCGCCGGGTCTACTTCCAGGAATAGTACATAGAAAGGGAAAGATTCTTTTTCTATCAATCCCTCGTATGCCTGTACCAGTGCATGGTGCAGGTAGGCATTGCGTATAAAACGGTTGTTGATGAAGAAGAACTGCATACCACGTGTACGGGTTGCCGCTTCCGGCTTGCCTATGAAGCCCGATATATTCAGCATATCGGTCTTTTCTTCTACCGGCACCAGGTTCTTCTCGTATGAATTGCCCAGCAGGCCTTTGATGCGCGTTTTTAGGTTGCCTGCTTCCAGATGAAACTGCTCCGCACCATTGTGCCATAGCTTAAAGGCTATCTGCGGATGCGCCAGTGCTATGCGGGTAAATTCATCTACTATATGGCGAAACTCGGTGGTATTACTTTTTAAGAAATGCCTGCGGGCGGGCACATTGTAAAACAGGTTCTTCACCATGATGTTGGTACCCGGTGCCGTAGCACAGGGTTCCTGTGTCTTCACTTCCGTAGCTTCTATCACCAACCGGCTGCCTACTTCGTTATCGTGCTGGCGGGTTTTCATTTCTACCTGCGCCACCGCCGCTACAGATGCCAGTGCCTCTCCACGAAAGCCCATGGTGCGAATGGAAAACAGGTCGTTGATATCGCGTATCTTACTGGTAGCATGGCGCTCAAAGCTCATGCGGGCATCGGTAGGGGTCATGCCCTTGCCGTTATCTACCACTTGCAGCAGTTCCTTGCCGGCATCTTTTATTACCAGTTGTATATCCGTAGCACCTGCATCTATGGCATTCTCCAATAATTCTTTCACGGCAGAGGCGGGGCGTTGTATCACCTCTCCTGCTGCTATCTGGTTGGCTATATGGTCTGATAAAAGTTGTATTACGTCCGGCACGCTGCACTTTCAATTTCCGCAAAGGTAAGCTTTAGCAGGTGCAAAATGAGGCGGATATATGACAAGTATTGTGTTATGGATTAGACTGTTAAAAATGCTACTGTAAAGGGTAGGCAAGCAAAACAATAGGGCTATATTTGTTTCTATGGCAGGACGTATGTTTCCTAGAATATTATTGGCATTATTTATATTTCTTTTACACAATGGCGTTTGGGCACAACGCTCCAAATCACGCGTGGTGGTTTCTTCTTCTTCGCCCTCGGCTGTAAATCTGAAAGCGCGTTGGGTAGATAGCGTGTTCAATAAACTGAGCGATACGCAACGCATCGGCCAGCTGTTTATGGTGGCGGCCTATTCGGGTGGTAAGGATTATAACGAGGAGAAGATAAAAGACCTGATTTTTAACCACCGCATTGGCGGATTAATATTCATGCAGGGCACTGCCGAGGCACAGGCTACACAAACCAACCTGTACCAGCAGATGGCGCGCGTACCGCTGCTGATAGCCATGGATGCAGAATGGGGACTGGGTATGCGCCTGACCGGCGTGCAAAACCTGCCGCGCGCCATGATGATAGGCGCTACGCGCGATACTGGCATGGCCTACAGGGTGGGTGCTTCTATAGCTGCGCAATGCAAACGCATGGGCGTCCATATCAATTTTGGCCCGGTGGTAGATGTGAACAACAATCCCAATAACCCCATCATAAATGCCCGCTCGTTTGGCGAGGATAAAACAATGGTGGTGAAACTGGGTATCGCCTATATGCGCGGCCTGCAGGATAATGGTGTGATGGCCTGCGCCAAACATTTCCCCGGTCACGGCGATACGGATGTGGATTCGCACAACGACATGCCATCTATACGTAAGTCTTTGCAGCAATTGGATACACTGGAATTATATCCTTTTAAAAAATTGATAGACGCAGGTATCAAAACCATGATGGTGGCCCACCTGGAAGTACCGGCGCTGGAAACAGAACCGCATATACCCACTACGCTTTCTAAGAACACCATTACCGGCCTGCTGAAAAACAAGATGGGTTTTAAAGGATTGGTGTTTACCGATGCGCTGAACATGCAGGGCATTGCGAAATACTTTGCCCCCGGCGATGTAGACCTGCGCGCTCTGCAGGCGGGCAACGATATGCTGCTGTTCTCTCAGGATGTGCCCACAGCTATTGCTAAAATTCAACAGGCATTAGCCGATAGCACCATCACATGGGCAGAAATTAATGTGCACGTAAAAAAGATACTGGCTGCGAAATATGACGCCGGCCTTTCTACCTTCAAAGCGGTGGAAAATGTAGGAGCTACCGAAGACCTGAACAGGCAGGTGGTAGCCATCCGCACACAAATGGCGAAGCGTGCTACTACGCTGATACGCGACCGTAACTATGTCCTTACCGACCTTCTGAACAATAAGAAACACATAGGCTATGTAGGCATCAATGCCAATGACAGCACACAGCTATCAAAGCAATTGCAGGCTGCCATACCCGATATAAACATACAATGGTTGCCCAAAGGCAGCAATGCTACAAAGGCCAATAAGGTATTAGGTGGTACCACAGTAGATGATATCACCATTGTAGCTATTCACAACATGACCTTTTATCCTACCAATGGCAACTATGGTATAGATGAGCAGCAGCTGTCTTTCATCAAACAAATGGCTACCCGCCGTAATGTAATGCTGGTAGTGATGGGCAATCCTTACATCCTGAAAAATGTATGCGAGGTAGGCTCTGCCATGGTGGCTTATGAAGATGATACCATTACTGAAAATATGGTAGCACGTGTGCTGCTGCGCAAGGAAGATGCGCGGGGTGTGCTGCCGGTAAGCCCATGTATAGATATGCAGACAGAAGGAGCATCGCTACTGGCTGGCAAAGCCGGCGTACAGCGCAAGGACGAACTGGAATACCTCGACTTTGCAGAAGATGCCGGCGTGGTAAACCGGAAGGCGCTTGATAAACTGGATATGTTTATGCAGCGCAGCATTACCGATGGTGCCTTCCCGGGTTGCAGGGTGTTGGCGGCCAAAAATGGCAAGGTGTTTTACGATAAGGCTTTCGGCTATTATACGTTCGAGAAGAACACAGCCGTTCAAACAAATACCATTTATGATGTGGCATCTGTCACCAAGGTGCTGTCTACTACCATGGCGGTAATGCGCCTGGTGGAAACGGGCAAGCTGAACCTCGATAAAACCATTGGCGATTACCTGCCATGGGTGAAGCATAGTGATAAGCAAGGCCTGAAAGTACGCGACCTGCTGCTGCACCAGGCAGGGCTGAAAAGCTGGATACCTTTCTATAAAGAAACGCTGGATGAAAACAATAACCTGCGCCGCGACCTGTATAGCAACAGGCCCGATAATAATAAATGGATAGAGGTAGCCAAAGACCTGTATATACGCGGCGATTATGTAGATACCATTTGGAACCGTGTATTGAACAGCCCACTGGAGAATAAGGGCAAGAGCGTGTATAGCGATCTTGACTTCTACTTCCTGGCAGCCATTGCAGAAAGCATTACCGGCATGCATATAGATAAATATGTGGAGGAGCAGTTTTACAAACCCATGGGTTTGAAGTACACAACTTACAACCCGCTGAAGAAATTTAAAGCCACACAGATAGCACCTACAGAAAATGATATCTTCTTCCGTAAGCAGATACTACAAGGCTATGTGCACGACCAGGGCGCTGCGCTGATGGGCGGTGTAGCCGGCCATGCGGGTATCTTTTCTACCGCGGGCGATGTGGCTGCTGTCTTCCAGATGCTGCTGAATAAAGGCACATACAAAGGCCAGCGCTACTTCAAGCCGGAAACAATAGAGAAATTTACTGCATACAATGCTACCATCAGCCGCCGCGGCTTAGGCTTCGATAAGCCATCGGCCGATAAGGATGATGCAGGGCCCGCGGGCAACCGTGTGAGTGGTTATGCATTTGGCCACCAGGGCTTTACCGGCACCTGCGCCTGGGCCGATCCTGCAACGGGTATCGTATTTGTCTTCCTGTCAAATCGCATCAATCCCTCTGCGGATAATACGGCTATCAACAGGCTGAGCGTGCGCACCGTAGCGCAGGACTACATCTACGAGTCGCTGGGCTTCGAAATAAACCATGAGCGCCCCGAAGTATACAAGACACAATTGGCACAAAAAAACAATACGAAATAGGCAATGCCCTAAGTGCGGGCATTGCACCATTTGAATACTATCTTTGCCCCCAAATATCCCGTATGCAATTTGACAGGAACGGTTTAGATGATGATACATTAATTGAACTATATACTGAACTGGTACGCCCCCGCATGATAGAAGAAAAGATGCTGGTGCTGCTGAGGCAGGGCCGCATCAGTAAATGGTTCAGCGGTATAGGGCAGGAAGCCATTTCCGTAGGTGCCACTATAGCACTGGACAGGGATGAGTATGTGATGCCGCTGCACCGCAACCTGGGTGTTTTCACCGTTCGCAAAATGCCGTTCGATAAGCTGTTCATGCAATGGCAGGGAAAGAAAGAAGGCTTTAGTAAAGGCCGTGAGCGTTCTTTCCACTTCGGTGCCAATGAGTATCATATCTGCGGTATGATATCGCACCTCGGTCCGCAACTGGCTATTGCCGATGGTATAGCCCTGGCACACAAGCTGAAGAAAGAAAACAAGGTATCGGTTGCCTTTAGCGGCGATGGTGGTACCAGCGAGGGTGATTTTCACGAAGCGCTGAACGTGGCTGCCGTATGGGGGTTACCTACCATCTTCATTATAGAGAACAATGGCTATGGCCTGAGCACACCTGTCAATGAGCAGTTTGTATGTAAGCAACTGGCCGACCGCGCCGTAGGGTACGGCATGAAGGGCATCACCATAGATGGCAATAACATACTGGAAGTTTACAAGACCATAAAAGAAGCCCGCGAATATTGCATCCGCGAGCAGAAGCCTATATTGATAGAGTGCATGACCTTCCGCATGCGCGGCCATGAAGAGGCCAGCGGCGTGAAGTATGTGCCTAAGGAACTGTTTGAAGAATGGGGCAAGAAAGACCCTGTGGCCAACTTTGAAAGCTACCTGCTGGAGAAAGCCATACTATCACAGCACCTGATAAAAGACATCCGCGATGGCATACAGAAGGAAATAGAAGATGGCCTGGCTACAGGCTTTGCTGCCGGCCCTATTACGCCAGATACAGAAGAGGAGGTACGCGATGTGTATGCACCGCACAATGGTGCAGCCATAGCACCTGCTACCGGTGCACGCAGCGAGAAGAAGTTTATACAAGCCCTGAGCGATGGCCTGCGCCAAAGCATGGAAAAGCATGACAACCTGGTACTGATGGGACAGGACATAGCCGAATACGGCGGTGCCTTTAAAGTAACAGATGGCTTTGTAGCACAGTTTGGCAAAGGGCGCGTGCGCAATACACCGCTGTGCGAAAGCGCTATTGTGGGTACGGCACTGGGCCTTTCTATCAAGGGTTTTAAATCGATGATGGAGATGCAGTTTGCCGACTTCGTAACGGTAGGCTTTAACCAGATCATCAACAACCTGGCCAAGATACACTACCGCTGGGGGCAGAACGCCGATGTGGTAGTGCGCATGCCTACAGGTGGTGGCGTGGGTGCAGGCCCTTTCCACTCGCAGAGTAATGAAGCATGGTTTACACATACACCGGGCCTTAAGGTAGTGTACCCATCTACACCCGAAGATGCGAAAGGCCTTATCATAGCAGCTATAGAAGACCCGAACCCGGTGATGTTCTTCGAGCATAAGGCATTATACCGCAGCATCAGCGGCATGGTGCCCGATGATTATTATACTATAGAAATAGGCAAGGCGCGACTGGTACAGGAAGGGTGCGATGTGAGCATCATTACCTACGGTAGCGGTGTGCACTGGGCAACAGATTATGCAGCTGCCAATCCTGATACATCTTTCGACATACTGGACCTGCGTACCTTATTGCCGCTGGACTATGATGCCATACGTGCATCTGTAAAGCGTACGGGAAAAGTGCTGCTGCTGCATGAAGATACACTGATAGGTGGCCTTGGTGGCGAGATAGCTGCCTGGATATCGGAGAACTGCTTTGAGCTGCTGGATGCACCAATCGTGCGCTGCGCCAGTATGGATACGCCGGTACCATTTGCCATAGAGCTGGAACAAAACTTCCTGGCAAAGAAAAGGCTGGGTGAAAGCGTGCAAAAACTACTGGCGTACTAAAAAGGCTTTATTAATTTCGTACAGAATACAGACACTATTATGCGTATCCCCTTTGTATTGGCCATATTATCTGCTGCTATCATACTGCAATCGTGTGGTACTGAAAATCCTAACAGGGGTAAGCCGATAGTACTGGGCGACCCTGCCACCATCGTCACAGAAACGGACTCGCAATACCTGCAAGACTTTGTGGCCGATGTGCGCCCGCTGCAACCTGTAGCGGCCCCACCTGCAGAACCACAACAGCCTGCACAGGACACTGCTGCCAAGCAACCGGAAAAAGAAGCTGCACCGGCAGAACCGGAAAAGAAAGAACCGGAGCAGCCTAAAGAAGAGCCCCGCCAGGAATTGAAAGGCAATGGCTTAAAAGCGAACTTTAAGGAAGTAAGCATCCTGATACCTAACCTTACTACCCGCTCTTACAAACAACAAGACCTGAGCAAAGCCAGCGGTGCCAGCTTCGAGATGACGGGTGGCAAGCTGAATGGCAACCAGATAAAACTAAGTGGCGGTAAGGTAACCCGCGTATCGCAACGCTACCAGACGGTTGTTGTAGTAAAAAATGAACTGGGCACGCTGGTGCTTGACCAGCTGAGCCGTACTACAAACTGGCAGGCTTTGAAAGGTGGCAACAATAGCTATACCATCAGCGGGCTGGATGATAAGCGACTGGAGTATGTAAAGGCAAGCCCTAACAGTATAAAGAACGCTGTGACCCGTGCTGTAAAGAACAAACGTATGAGCCGTGCTATGCAGCAGAAATGGATCAATAGTGTGCGGAATGTAAGGGCAGCGAATCAGAAGCCATTGACAGTAGAGCTGCGCAGCGTGATGTGGAAGATAGATGGCAAAGATGCATCCGGCAAAGCTTTCCAGAAGCAATTGAGATTGGATATACCTTTGTAATCCTCAAGCTTTACTTAAATATAAAGAGGCTGCATAGTATTGCAGCCTCTTTTATTATCAGGTACTTACTAGTCTATTGTAGCGATACACTTCAGCTCTATAGCTATGGGTGTAGGCAGGGAGTTGATCTCTACCGTGGTGCGGCAGGGCTGGTTGTCTTTGAAGTACTCTGCATATATCTTATTGTAAGTAGCAAAGTCGCGCTTCATGTTTACCAGGAAAACGGTTACATCTACCAGCTTATCCCAGCTACTGCCGCTTTCTTCCAGCACGATGCGGACGTTATCAAATACATTGCGGCACTGGGCAGCAAAGTCAAACTCCTGGAAGTTGCCATTCTTATCCAGCACCAACCCGGGTATCTCGTTGGTAACGGTGCGCGGGCCTATGCCTGAAAGGAACAGTAGGTTGCCTACACGGCGGGCATGTGGATAGAGGCCAACCGGCGCAGGTGCTTTATCTGTGGAAATACGTTCGCTCATAAAGTCAAAATTCAAAAGTTAAAACCAAAAATTATAAATCAATGCACACATTCTTTACATCGGTGAAGAACTTCAGGGCTTCCCAGCCACCTTCGCGGCCTACACCCGAGTTTTTAAAACCACCAAAAGGCGTACGCAGATCGCGCAGCAGCCAGCAGTTTACCCATATGATGCCGCTATGCACTTTGGTAGCCATACGGTTGGCACGGCTCACATCCTGTGTCCATATAGTAGCGGCCAGGCCATAATCGCTGGCATTTGCCAGTTGCAGGGCTTCGTCTTCTGTTTTGAAAGACTGCAGCGTCACCACCGGCCCAAATATCTCTTCCATATTGGTGCGGCATGATGGGCCAAGGCCTTCTATAATAGTAGGCTCTATGAAGTAGCCATTCTCGCAACGGCCCGTGCCTTTTATAGCATTGCCGCCCAGCAGTATCTTACCGCCTTCTTCCTTCGCCGTTTCTATGCAACTGATGACTTTATCGAAGTGTACTTTACTTACCACGGCACCTTGCCTGCTGTTGTCATCCAGCGGGTCGCCTACGGTTAACTTTTTAGCACGCTCTACAAACTCGGCTTTGAATTTTTCATAGATGCTTTCTTCTATCAATATGCGGCTACCGCACAAACATATCTGCCCCTGGTTGGCAAAAGAAGACTGCAGCGTGGTGCGCATCATCTTATCCCAATCGCAATCGGCAAAAATGAGGTTAGGGTTTTTACCACCCAGCTCCAGCGATATTTTTTTGAACATAGGTGCTGCGGTGGCTGCTATGTCTTTACCTGCACGCGTGCTACCTGTAAAGGATATGGCCTTTATTTCAGGATGCGATACGATAGCGGAACCACAGTTGGGGCCATTGCCATGTACGATATTGAGCACACCGGCAGGAAGACCCGCTTCTTTACATATTACACTCAGCAGATAGCCCGTCATAGGTGTTACCTCGCTGGGCTTGGCTATTACGCAGTTGCCTGCAGCCAGCGCAGGGGCTATTTTCCAGGTAAATAGATATAGCGGCAGGTTCCATGGAGAGATGCACCCCACTACGCCAATAGGCTGGCGCAGCGTATAGTTTACCGTGCCGTTTTCCATATTGTGGCTTTCGGTAGAAAAGTGCATCAGCCCTGTAGCAAAGAAGCGGAAGTTGCTGGATGCACGTGGTATGTCCACTTTTTTACTCAGCCACAGTGGCTTACCGTTATCATTAGTTTCCGCCAATGCCAGTGCATCCAGGTTCTGGTCTATCAGCTCGGCTATGCGGTTCAGTATCTTAAAACGTTCTTCGGCAGGGGTGGTGCTCCAGCCGGCAAATGCTGCCTTGGCGGCACCAACAGCTTCTTCCACATCTTGGATATCACTATCAGGTATCTGGCTGTACACCTCGCCTGTAGCGGGGTTTACATTATCCGTATAGTTACCGTTGATGGGCGCAGAAAGGCTGCCACCTATATAATTGGCTATTTTTTCAGGAATCTTCAAATCCATGGGTGCAAAGGTACGGTGTTGGCGTTAAAAAGGATTTGTTGTGTTTTGTTGTGAATTTTCATGTTTTCAATTCGTGCTATTGATAATCAATGCGCATCAACCTGAATTTGTTGTGAAATGTTGTGTTTTGTTGTTTTGATTTGTCGATAGTTTCCATGCTAACTACACCTTATTATATAGCAAATATACAATAAATAATTGTTATTCAACTCCTGATATAGCAAACTGCTTGCCATTCAGTGTGAAGGTTTCGCCTTGTTGTTTGCCGGCCATATGCCTGCCAATGGGTGATTCTATGGAGATAGCATAGTATTTAATACCATCAATAGTGAAGTGGCCCGCACTTACGCCTATGAAGAAATTACCATTATCAGTATACACAAGACTGCCGGTTTGTACCCGTTCATATGCTTTTGACACATCTACTCTTTCCAATGCAGATAATTGCAGTTGCGATTGATGCAGACGGGCCGTATTCATGTCTATTTCCTGCTGCATCATTTCGCGGGCGGTTTCGTATTTATCGCCTGCACTGCTTTTCGTTTCATTCTGCGATGCTTCGCGCGCGGATGCAATGGCAGCTTCTGCTGCTTTTATTGCAGCACTAAAGTGCTCACGGCAATGGGCAAATAACTGTTGCTTTAAAGACATGGGCGGACAAAATAGGTAAAATACAAACAACGCAGCAGCCACATTCCAGCAACATGCATATGGTTGTTGAAGGTTTTTCCATACTGAATGCATGATGTATGAACCATTGTCATATAAGCGTCATTCGTTTAATAAATTGGCATTGCTGGTTAAACAAAATATTTAAAAATCATGTTTCCTCAATGAATCTAAAACTGTGAACTATGATGAAACACAAATTTTTACTTACGCTTTCTTTAAGTGCTGCCATGATTTCTGGCTATGCGCAGACTGCACGGGTACAAATCATTCATAACAGCGCTGATGCTGCAGCAGCCAGCGTTGACGTTTATCTGAATGGCACCAAAGCATTGGATAATGTACCCTTCCGCACCGCGACCGGCTTTTTAGACATACCGGCAGGTGTACCTATCAACGTAGGTATTGCGCCTCAAAACAGCACTGCCGCAGCAGATACTTTTTATAACCTTTCCACCACATTGACTGCCGGCGCCAAATATATAGCAGTGGCAAACGGCATTGAAAGCAGCAGCGGTTACAGCCCTGCGGTGCCCTTCAGGATAAGTGTATATAATATGGGCAGGGAGGCAGCCGCGAATGCTGCCAATACAGATGTGCTGGTAGTGCATGGCAGCACCGATGCCCCTACCGTAGATGTGCGTAGTGGTATCAACACACTAGTTGACGACATCGCGTTTGGTAATTTTGCTGGTTATCTTGAACTGCCTACTGCCGACTATAAGATACGCGTAACTACTACCACAGGGGCTACTACCGTGCAAACTTACAGCGCACCATTGCAAACACTGAACCTGGACGGTGAAGCAATTGTAGTATTGGCATCGGGTTTCCTGACACCGGCGAATAATAGTAATGGCCCTGCATTCGGATTGTATGTAGCGCCTGCTGCTGGTGGTACATTAATACCATTGCCTACTACCAGTGCTGAAGCATTGGCGCGTGTACAAGCTATACATAATTGTGCCGATGCCGTTGCTGATTCTGTAGACGTATACCTGAACGGAGACAAACTGCTGGACAATTTTGCATTCCGCACGGCTACGCCGTTTATAGATGCACCGGCTAAAACAGCATTGAACATAGGCATTGCACCAAAAAACAGTACCGCTGTAACTGATACGCTCTACAACCTGAATGTAACACTGGATTCTGCCGGCCGTTATATACTGGTAGCCAATGGCATCGTTAGCGGTTCGGGCTATAACCCTAGCCCCGACTTCAGGCTAAGCCCATTTGCACCAGCACGCGAACTGGGCACGAATGCGGCTAATACAGATGTGCTGGTAATGCATGGTAGTACAGATGCGCCTACTGTTGATGTGCGCTCGGGCGGTAATACACTTGTAAATGACATCAGCTTTGGCAACTACAGCACTTACTTGTCGTTGCCCACCAGCAACTATACAATAGATGTAACCAATGCAAGCGGCAGTACTGTAGTTAAATCTTATTCTGCACCTCTGCAAACACTGGGACTGCAGGGACAAGCTATTACCGTGCTGGCTTCAGGCTTCCTGGCACCCGCCAATAACAGTAATGGCCCTGCATTCGGCCTATATGCAGCGCTGGCTACAGGTGGTGCGCTGGTACCATTGCCGGCGGTAACCAGTAGTGTAGCAAACATAGATGGCGGCAGCACATTATCCGTATGGCCTAATCCCGCTACTAATGTGCTACGCATCAGCGGGTGGAAAGGCAACTACAACGCAACGATATATGATGTGACGGGCAAAATGATAAGCGCTGGAACTAACAGCAACAACAGCGACATAAATATTAGTAACATAGGCAACGGGGTTTATTTTATAAGATTGGAAAATGGCGCTCATAGCGAGGTTATAAAGTTTGTAAAGCAATAGGACGGGCTAGCGGTTAGATGAAAAGGCTACCATTTCTGGTAGCCTTTTTCAATTGCAACTTTCTACTTAAAATAACGTGGGGCATAATTGAATGCCAGGCCCAGGCTACCGAATAAAGGACTGAACCCTGCAATATCTGCAGACCTGCCACTAAGTGGTACAGACAGGCCTAACTGCATATTTACCTTGATAAACTTGTAACCCAGTTCGAGGTTGGCAAATGGTTCTAAGAAGGTATACACGGGGTGGCGTACATCGTAAGAATCGTAGCTGCTGATAGGAGCTGCACGATAATACAACGAGGGGGTGGGCGAACTGAACGCATAGAACTTCTGGAACATCAGCCGCATCCCTGCCATTACAGAAAAAATATCCTGACGGCTGGTAGCGCCAATGGCAGGCTGTATGAACACCCGATAATACCGGGCATCATAATTCAGTTGCGGCATAAGCTTGCCGTTACGATTTAAACTGCCCATGCCTATACCGCCATACACTTCCATCTTTGCACGGCCTGCTATAGCAGAGAAATAACCTGCACCGGCATCGAAGTAATTACCCGTAAAGTGCCCACCCATAATGGTATCATTACTCCAGCGCGTATTATCATATTCATCGGGGATGTGCTCGCGGATGTACCGGTTTTGCAGGGACCTATAGGAAGCAAATACTGCTATGTGGTTTGAAACGGCATAGGCTATATCGGCAGCAGGATTGAGCCAGCCCCTGTTAAGCGAATCCGCATCGTTGCTGGTAAATTTTGTAGCCAATACCAGCTTTGCTTCTCCTTTCTCTTTAAAGCCGGGTGAATTGACGCGGTCGGGGAAATACATGCTTTGCGTGCAGGATCCCAGCAGTAATGGCATCATACATAGTAAGAGGTAGCGGTGCATCATAGTGGTTTTGCTATGATGAGCAAAATATATGCCATTAAAAAAAGGCTACCAAATGGTAGCCTTTTGCAATCTATGTATATGGGTTAGTAATTAGCTGCAACCTGTGGTAGTACCGCAGTTAGGGCACATATAGCAGGTACCGTTCCGCAGGGTGATGTTGCCGCAGTTGCGGCATACCGGCGCATCGGCGCTGGTTCCCATCATCTTTTTGATATCGGCACTGTTTTGTGCGCTTACTGCCACCGGTTTGGGTGCAGGCACTACATTCTTTTGCTTTTGTGTTTGTGGTGCTGTTACGCGTACCTGTGAAAGTTCCTGCTGTGCGGCATCATCTTCTGCGGCCTGCATCCTTTCAGGGTCCTGCACATGCACCAGGTCGCTACGGTCCAGGTATTCATAAGCCAGCAAGCGGAATACGAAGTCGAGCACAGAGGTAGCCGATTTGATGTTCGGGTGCTCTACGATACCTGCCGGTTCAAAGCGGGTGAATGTGAATTTATCAACGAATTCATCCAGCGGCACACCGTATTGCAGGCCTATAGATACCGCTATTGCAAAGCTGTTCATCAGGCTGCGCATGGTAGCACCTTCTTTGGCCATATCCAGGAATATTTCACCCAGCGTGCCATCACCATATTCACCGGTACGAACGAACAATGGCTGGCCACCTACTTTAGCTTTGATGGTATAACCACGGCGCTTGGCAGGTAATTGCTTGCGCTCTACGATGCGGCTCAGTTCGCGTTTCAGCTGTGTATCGGGGCTGGCCTGTACACGCTTGTTCACTTCTTCCAGCAGTTCATCTATGGTCAGCTTGCCCATGTCTACTATTGCGCTTTCAGCAGTAGCAGCTTCAGCGGCGGCTGTTTCTTTTGTATCTTCTTTTTTCTTTTTATCGCTTTTGTTGCTCAGTGGCTGGCTCAGTTTAGAACCGTCGCGGTACAGGGCACAAGCCTTGATACCCAACTGCCAGCTAAGTGTGTAGCAGTCTTTTATTTCTTCTACCGTAGCCTCATTTGGCAGATTGATGGTTTTAGAGATGGCACCGCTGATGAAAGGCTGTGTAGCACCCATCATACGGATGTGGCCATGCGCATGGATGTAGCGCTCACCTTTTTTACCGCATTTGTTAGCGCAGTCGAACACCGGCAGGTGCTCTTCTTTCAGGTAAGGGGCACCTTCTATCATCATGGTACCGCATACGTAATCGTTAGCTGCATCTATCTCTTCATCGCTGAAGCCCAGGGATTCCAGCAGGTTGAAGTCCGGTGCATAATATTGCTCGGCAGTGAAGCCCAGGCGTTGCAGGCATTCTTCGCCCAGTGTGTAAACGTTGAATACGAAACCTATTTCAAAAGCGCTTTCTACTGCAGTATCCAGTTTTTTCAGCTCGTCGGCTATGAAGCCTTTTTCGCTCAATGACTGGTGATTGATATATGGAGCACCTGCGAACGTAGCGTGGCCTTTTGCATACTTAACGATAGCATCTGCTTCATCAGGTTTGTAGCCCAGTTTTTTCAGTGCTGTAGGTATAGACTGGTTGATGATCTTGAAATAACCACCACCGGAAAGTTTTTTGAATTTAACCAGTGCAAAGTCGGGCTCGATACCGGTAGTATCGCAATCCATTACCAGGCCTATGGTACCCGTAGGAGCAATAACAGTAGCCTGCGCATTGCGGTAGCCATGTTGTTCGCCCATTTGCACGGCATCATCCCATGCTTTGGTAGCGGCAGTCAGCAGGTAATCAGGACAGTATTTAGCATTGATGCCCATTGGTTTTGTTTCCAGGCCTTCGTACGCATCAGCAGCATCGTAAGCAGCGGCGCGGTGATTGCGCATAACACGCATCATGTGCTTTTTATTCTCTTCGTAACGAGGGAAAGCACCCAATGCAGCCGCCATCTCTGCAGATGTTTTATAGGCTATACCGTTCATGATGGCAGTGATAGCACCTGCAATAGCACGGGCTTCCTCACTATCATAAGCTATACCGCTTACCATCAGCATAGAGCCAAGGTTGGCATAGCCCAGGCCCAGCGTGCGATAGTCGTAGCTCAGCTGCGCTACTTCAGGAGAAGGAAACTGCGCCATCAGTACGGATATTTCCAACACAACAGTCCACAGGCGAGTCATATATTCAAAGCCTTGCACATCAAATATGCCGGTTTCTTCATTGAAGAAGCGGCGCAGGTTGAGCGATGCCAGGTTACATGCTGTATTATCCAGGAACATATACTCCGAGCATGGGTTAGACGCACGGATAGGGCCACCTTCAGGGCATGTGTGCCATTCATTGATGGTAGTATCATATTGTGTACCCGGGTCGGCACAGCGCCATGCAGCGTACGATATTTTATCGAACAACTGTGCAGCAGGCATTTTTTTCATCACCTTGCCATTGCTGCGCGCGGTCATTTCCCAATCTTCGTTATTGGCCAGGCGGCGGAAGAATTCGTTAGGTATACGTACCGAGTTGTTTGAGTTCTGGCCAGATACTGTTTTGTAAGCCTCGCCTTCATAATCAGAAGCGTAGCCAGCAGCTATCAGTGCGGCCACTTTCTTTTCTTCTTCTACTTTCCAGTCTATAAAGTCTACTACTTCAGGGTGGTCCAGGTCAAGGCAAACCATTTTAGCAGCTCGACGTGTAGTACCACCGCTTTTGATAGCACCTGCAGCGCGGTCACCTATTTTCAGAAAGCTCATCAGGCCGCTGGATGTACCACCACCGCTCAGTTTTTCACCTTCTGCGCGGATGTTGGAATAGTTGGTACCCACGCCCGAACCGTATTTGAAGATACGTGCCTCGCGTACCCACAAGTCCATGATGCCACCTTCATTTACCAGGTCGTCATCGACACTTAGTATAAAGCAGGCGTGTGGCTGCGGGCGCTCGTATGCATTTTTAGAACGCTCCAGTTCACCTGTTTCCGGATTTACGAAATAGTGGCCTTGAGCTTTGCCATCTATACCATAGCTATTGTAAAGGCCGGTATTGAACCATTGTGGTGAATTGGGCGCACAGCTTTGCTGCATGATGCTATATACCAGTTCATCGTAAAATACCTGTGCATCTTTATCGGATGCGAAGTAACCGTATTTGCTACCCCATGTGCGCCAGCAATCGGCCAGGCGGTGCGCTACCTGTTTGATAGATGTTTCGCGGCCAAGGCTGCCATCGGCTTGCGGAACACCTGCTTTACGAAAATATTTTTGAGCTAAGATATCTGTAGCTATCTGAGACCAATGTTTCGGAACTTCCACATCGGTCATTTCGAATACTTTTTCACCATTCGGGTTACGTATTACCGATGTACGGTAATCATACTCGAACAGGTCGAAAACATTCACACCATCTTTTGTGTATTGGCGGTCAAAAACCAGCCCCGCTGTTTTATTTGAAGTTTTTGCTGCAGCCATGGGTAAAAAATATTTGTTGAGATAAGTTGATTTTCCTCTGATGAATAGCGAAAATATTTAAAACAATTATGGGGGAGGAAATTAGTAATCAACCTGCTGTGGATAAAGTTACGAAGTATTATTCAATGCGGGTTAAAGCCTTGCCTGTAAAGCATTTAGCTATATTTATGCACATTTCAGCCGTGGAAAGATATTTTGTTATTTTAAAGATTATTTTATATTAAAGTAATACGCGCAAAAGGGCAAAAAATTAGCCCCGCTGAAACAGCGGGGCTAATTATATTTTTACAAAGTATATACTTATTTCACTGTGAGTTTCTGCATCATCTTCTCACCTCCGGCATTCAACTCTACATAGTACACGCCACGTGGCATCTCGTTCAGGTCTATCTCCTGGCTGAACTCACGCTCGGTCTTCTGATAGGCTTTCTCAAATACCTTCTGCCCCGTGATGCTTGTTACCGTAACCGTAACATCCTTCACTTCCTTATTGCTGCTGTACTGCAATACAAACTTACCTGTCGTAGGGTTCGGGAACATGTTGAAGCCCACTTCATTTTCCAGACCGTTCACACCCGCAGGGAAGTTCCTGCGGAACTCTACGATGAAGTCTTCCGTTTCGCCCGATGTATAGGCACCGCACGCTTCATCTGATGGTACGTTCGGGGCCAGGTCGTTGTTCAGGATCACTCTTAAACCCGTTGGTAGGTTCGTGATCACATTCTTCGGTATCGTTACAGGGTCTACCACCGTAAAGTTGCCGATGCCGGTATAGCCCGTATATACACGCTCGTACGGCAAATCGTATTGCTTGTTGTTATTGAAGTCCATAAAGATCGTCACCTTCGCATCGGCATGCTCTGCGCTGCGCATCGTATGGTATACATACATATTGTAGGTACTGTCTATGTACAACACCGGTACCTGCCCGTCCGTATGGTCGGTGCGTTTGCGGCGCGCATCCGGGTTCAGGGTGTGCGGCCCACCGGTCATATACGTATAGTCTCCAATGCGGATACCGCCGATATCACTGCTGTCCTGGCTGATGCCTTCGGCCTGGCTGTAGCAATAACATTTATAGCCGGCTTTCGCATTTACCAGGCGGGCGTCCGTATAGGTCGTATCGGCTGTGGCTTCGCAGATATTGCGGACACGATAGTATAATGGCTGGCCGGTGAAAATGAAGGGCAGCATGTCTTTATTGGTACTGCCGGTGATGCCGTTCCAGTTGATGTTATCGCCTGATACCTGCCAGTAGCGTGTGATCTCTGATTTCTTCTTCTCATACGTCGTATCGGCTACCACATAATCATAACCTGTGCACAACGAGGTATCGCTCGGGTCTACCGTACCGGGGTTCTGAGGGCCTTTACAGGGCTCGTAGCGCATATCTACCAGGTAGTCTTCCGTCTCACCTTCACCGAAATAACCGCAGGAATCCGGGTTGTTCGGTGCATCCCGCATGATCACACGCATGCCTGTAAGCCCTATCTCTGCTGTCATCGGGATCGTGATCGTATCGATCTCCGTATGGGCTACCAGCGACAGGCTGTTGATCTGTTTCTGGAAAACTTTATCGCTTGCATCAAAAACACCATCACGGTCCAGGTCTATAAAGATGCTTACGTTCGCATCTTTGGCGGTGGCAGCCGAGGTGATGCGTGATACATGTAACGCATACACCGAATCACGGTACATCTTTATCGGGGGGATACTGTACTGGAACGTACTGTAAGTGTTTTTCGCCTGCACGTTACTGGTGGGCGGTGAGGCATTACCATTATCCAGCAGGGTATCGCTCTTCGGTTTATAAATAGACTGGGCAATCATTTTTACATTACCTACATCAAGGCCGGTACTTATTGCCGCACCATTATCGCAATAACAATAATAGAACGGTGCAATCTCTACTTTCTTCGCAGGGGTCATATATGACTCACCGGTATTGATACAGGTGATCTTGCACCTGTACCAACGGGGTGCTGTAATAGAATCACGGAAATCTGCCATCAGACCCACAGGGCCCAGGTAAGGGTTCCAGGTAGTGCCGTCATCAGAATACTCCCAATTATAAGTAGCATCTGCATAAAAGGTAGCAGGCATCACCCTATATCCCTTATTAGGGCATACGATGTCCGGTGCATCAACATTAGATGTTGGCGTACCTGTACAAGGGTAACCTGCAAAAAAGTCGAAACCAAAGGCGTACGTATAATTAGAACCCGTGAAACCTGTAGTACTACCCGTTGTTGCATAAAGGCGTGTATTCTTACCATTATTTGCGGGATTTTTAGGTGCGCCGCATGATGCCACAGGCTGGCCATTAGAGCCGCCGGTCTGGCTCACTTCTACTATAAAGGGCTGTGACGCATCTATATAAACCGGTGTAGGAAATGGTATCTGGAACCAAGTGCCGCCGGGAGCCGAAGCAACTGTAAAAGTTGTAGGCCCGAAGGCGGGTGTCAAACCGGTTTGGAAAGTAGTATTCAGCGTTGTAAGGGCCGTATTCCCTATCGATACTGTCAGGTTGTTCCAGGTACCATTGCTGATGGCATAGGATGGATGCGTACGGAAATAAATACCCGTAATAAAACCCGGTTGCGCAGGCAACCCTGTGAAGTCATCAGGAAAATATAATATCTGGATCTTATAGTTACTGAATCCCCATGGGGTAACTCCGAAAGGCACAAGGTCGGCACAGGGCGAAGCTATTGTGTAGCTATACTGTGGCGTTTGCGCGAAGGATTTATTAGTCAGCATTGAAAGGAGCAATGCAGCAAACAATAAAATTCTTTTCATATCAAAAAGGTGTATTTATCGGTACATATGTGCGGTTAAGGTATAGAAAAAATACTTGATTTCAAATTAAAATATTTATACTAATAGTCGGTTAAAAAGTCTTTCATTTAGTTTATCTAATGCACTAAGCCCCGCTAAAACAGCGGGGCTTAGTATATATTGAAGATCTACTTCTTCTATTTCACTGTGAGTTTCTGCATCATCTTCTCACCTCCGGCATTCAACTCTACATAGTACACGCCACGTGGCATCTCGTTCAGGTCTATCTCCTGGCTGAACTCACGCTCGGTCTTCTGATAGGCTTTCTCAAATACCTTCTGCCCCGTGATGCTTGTTACCGTAACCGTAACATCCTTCACTTCCTTATTGCTGCTGTACTGCAATACAAACTTACCTGTCGTAGGGTTCGGGAACATGTTGAAGCCCACTTCATTTTCCAGACCGTTCACACCCGCAGGGAAGTTCCTGCGGAACTCTACGATGAAGTCTTCCGTTTCGCCCGATGTATAGGCACCGCACGCTTCATCTGATGGTACGTTCGGGGCCAGGTCGTTGTTCAGGATCACTCTTAAACCCGTTGGTAGGTTCGTGATCACATTCTTCGGTATCGTTACAGGGTCTACCACCGTAAAGTTGCCGATGCCGGTATAGCCCGTATATACACGCTCGTACGGCAAATCGTATTGCTTGTTGTTATTGAAGTCCATAAAGATCGTCACCTTCGCATCGGCATGCTCTGCGCTGCGCATCGTATGGTATACATACATATTGTAGGTACTGTCTATGTACAACACCGGTACCTGCCCGTCCGTATGGTCGGTGCGTTTGCGGCGCGCATCCGGGTTCAGGGTGTGCGGCCCACCGGTCATATACGTATAGTCTCCAATGCGGATACCGCCGATATCACTGCTGTCCTGGCTGATGCCTTCGGCCTGGCTGTAGCAATAACATTTATAGCCGGCTTTCGCATTTACCAGGCGGGCGTCCGTATAGGTCGTATCGGCTGTGGCTTCGCAGATATTGCGGACACGATAGTATAATGGCTGGCCGGTGAAAATGAAGGGCAGCATGTCTTTATTGGTACTGCCGGTGATGCCGTTCCAGTTGATGTTATCGCCTGATACCTGCCAGTAGCGTGTGATCTCTGATTTCTTCTTCTCATACGTCGTATCGGCTACCACATAATCATAACCTGTGCACAACGAGGTATCGCTCGGGTCTACCGTACCGGGGTTCTGAGGGCCTTTACAGGGCTCGTAGCGCATATCTACCAGGTAGTCTTCCGTCTCACCTTCACCGAAATAACCGCAGGAATCCGGGTTGTTCGGTGCATCCCGCATGATCACACGCATGCCTGTAAGCCCTATCTCTGCTGTCATCGGGATCGTGATCGTATCGATCTCCGTATGGGCTACCAGCGACAGGCTGTTGATCTGTTTCTGGAAAACTTTATCGCTTGCATCAAAAACACCATCACGGTCCAGGTCTATAAAGATGCTTACGTTCGCATCTTTGGCGGTGGCAGCCGAGGTGATGCGTGATACATGTAACGCATACACCGAATCACGGTACATCTTTATCGGGGGGATACTGTACTGGAACGTACTGTAAGTGTTTTTCGCCTGCACGTTACTGGTGGGCGGTGAGGCATTACCATTATCCAGCAGGGTATCGCTCTTCGGTTTATAAATAGACTGGGCAATCATTTTTACATTACCTACATCAAGGCCGGTACTTATTGCCGCACCATTATCGCAATAACAATAATAGAACGGTGCAATCTCTACTTTCTTCGCAGGGGTCATGTATGATAAGCCGGTTGCAATACAGGTGATCTTACACCTGTACCAACGGGGTGCGGTAATAGAATCGCGGAAATCGGCCAATTGCCCTACAGGGCCCAGGTAAGGGTTCCAGGTAGTACCGTCATCAGAATACTCCCAATCATAAGTAGCATCTGCATAAAAGGTACCGGGTTTTACAACATATCCTTTGTTAGGACATACAGGCGTGGGAACCACTACATCTGCAGTAGGCGTACCTGTACAGGGGTAGCCGACGAAAAAGTCGAAACCAAACTGATAAGAATAACGGCGTGTGCTGGCAGAAGTACTGGATGTTGTACTATAAGCATGTGTATTGCCTGTATATGTGCTACTAACCGGTGTGCCCCCTGCATATACCGGGATACCGCCAGAGCCACCTGTTTGGCTAACATCTATAACAAGAGGTTGCGTTAAATCTACATATACAGGTGTAGGAAGCGGAATGGCAAACCACTGGCCGGCAATCAACCCGGTCCATGAGTATGAACTGGCAGAAAATGCCGGAGTTAGCCCGGTAACATAACCGGTAAGGCTTGTGACGCTGGTGTTTCCGATAGAAACATTCAAATCATTCAGCGTAAAAGAAGACGTGGCATAATATGCCCTGAAATATATAGTGGTAATAAAACCGGGAAGCGCAGGCGCAGTAGGGAAATCGCCCGGCAAGTACAAAAATTGCGACCGGTAATTGTTCCATCCGGCACCAACACCAAAAGGAATGTAATTACCACCTGTTGCGTTGTTTGTATAGGTGTATTGAGGTATTTGAGCCAACGCTGCCCCTACATACAGCCACAATGACAGAAAGAGTAATAAGGTTCTTTTCATGTACATCAGTTTTTGTCATGAAAAGGTAGTTTAAAACATATTAAAGCATAATTAAAATAAAGAAAAACAGGTATATTATATTTTTTGCCAGTGTTAAAAACTGCTTAAAAAATAAAGGAGGCTTTTGGCCTCCTTTATCTTATATAACGATTATTCTATAATACTACTCTATCACTAACTTTTGTATTTGTTTTTCGCCGGCAGCTGATAAAGTCACCATATAAACACCACGAGGTAATTCTGTTAAATTGATCTCCTGGCTGAACTGGCCACCATTGTGTTTATAAGTATTATTATATACCAGTTGACCGGTTATGTTTGCGATAGTAACATCTACATTGTCAAACGCTGCTGCACTGGCAAACTGTAATACAAATTTGCCTTTGGTAGGGTTGGGGTACATACCGAATGAAGAAATAGCATTTGCAGCATTAACACCTGCAGGGAACAGCCTTCTTTCAAACTTTACGATGTAATCTTCCGTTTCTCCTGAGCTATAAGGGCCACAGGCTTCATCAGACGGAATGTTAGGTGCCAAATCGTTATTCAATACTACACGCAAACCTGTTTCCAACCCTGTAATTACGGTAGATGGTATTGTTACATTATCTGCTATGGTAAAGTTTCCAATGCCGGTGTAACCGGTGAACACACGCTCATATGGCACATCATACTGTTTATTATTGTTGAAGTCCATAAATATGGTAATCTTCGCATCCGCATGTTCTACTGAACGCTGTGTGTGATATACTACAAGACTATAAGTGCTATCCACATCCAGTATCATAGGAGTATCATCAGTATGGTCGGTGCGTTTGCGGTTGGCATCCGGATTCAGTACGTGAGGGCCACCTGTATATACCGTATACGGGCCTACGCTAATACCGCCAATATCACTGCTATCATTTTTACCACCCATAGACTGGCTATAACAATAACATTTGTAACCTGCCTTAGCATTTACCAATACAGGGTCTGAATAGGTTGTATCATCGGTAGCCTGGCATATCATGCGTACACGATAGTATAAAGGCTGGCCGCCAAAAACACGCATCAATGTATCTTTATCAGTGCTGGCTGTTATGTTCGACCAATAAACATTATCGCCAGATACCTGCCAGAAACGTTGCAGCTCAGATTTTTTCTTCTCATATGTTGTATCCAGTACGATATAGTCGTAACCGGCACAAATACTGGTATCCGTAGCCTGGCCGTTACCGGGGTTAACCGGGCCTGAACAAGGCTCATAACGCATATCCACTATATAATCTTCTGTTTCACCTTCGCCGCTGAAACCACATGAATCGGCATTGTTAGGTGCACCCCTCAGCACCACACGCATACCTGTCAAACCTATTTCGGCCGACATTGGTATCTGGAAAGTATCTACTTCCGTATCTGCTATTAATGACAAACTATTTATCTGTGTTTGCATTACTTTATCGGTAGCGTCAAAAACACCATCCCTATCCAGGTCTATAAACACAGTAACATTGGCATCTTTAATAGGAGCTGCTGCAGATGTGATACGTGATACGGATATCCTGTATACAGAATCACGATACATTACTATAGGCGGCAGTGTATGCTGGAAGGTAGTGTACGTTTTGTTGGCGGTTGCATTGCCGGATGGCGGGCTGGCCACACCATTATTCAGTATCGTATCCGATTTCGGTTTGTAAATGGATTGTTCGATAAGCGTTACATTACCTATATCCAAACCTGTTGCTGTTGCAGCACCATTATCGCAGTAGCAGAACATAAAATCAGCAATGCTTATTTTCCATGGCTGTGTAGTATACGACAGGCCTGAGTTGGTACATGTAATATTGCAACGGTACCACATAGGTGTGGTGATTACATCTGATATGCTGTTTGTCGTTGCACCCATAATTGTATTCCATGTAGTACCATCATTTGATGATTCCCATTGAAACGTAAGGCCTGAAATGATGCCTGTACCGCTTACTGAAAGAGAGAATGGCTTGCCGGGACAAACTTGCGTAGGGCCTGTAACCTCAAATTCAGGTGTACCTGTACAAGGGATCAAACCCCAAAGATAACTTTGGCCTGTAGCGGGACGGCCACCACCACATGTTACAAAGGTTGTGGTATTGGGGGTAGGTGATGCGCTTAAGTTTGGCAGCATCTGGAAATCATTTTGATTCCTGGCAATACCTACAGCCGCATATGAAGGGAAATTGCCACTGCCTACCTGGTCGTACAGAATCTCTACCGCACCACCTTCATGAAGAATGTATTGATAGCTTATATAAAAGCTGGGAGAACAGCAAGTGCCCCAGTTTTTAAACTCCAGTATAAATACACGATTGGGCGCAGTACCTATGGTTGTATAAGTAACCGGTGTGGTACTGGCATTTTGTCCATAAGCATCATGCCACTGTGCAATAACGGCCGGAGCCATATACTGCAAGTAAGCTTGATTTGCACTCAAATACATATTAGTAATATTACCAAAGCACATATACCCGTTTGTATGCGCGGTAACTGTAGTATACGGTACGCCACAGAAAGTAAATGGGAAGCCTATTGGTATGTTTTGTACATAACCATCATCCCAGTTAGTAAAAGTGACAGGCGTACCACTGGGCAGGTACGTAAAAGTTTTGTTAGACGCAACGAACGGATATGCTGCTGCCGTAGTAGGCAATTGCGCGCCGGAAGAAAATGGCAGCATCAATGCGCAACACAACGTTAAGGACAAGTTTCTTAAGAAACGTCGTATTTTTGAGGGTTGTAAAAGTTTACTTTCCATACATTTTATATAAGTTACATGATAAGACAAAGAAGCATTTTGCCCAATGAGAACAAAATGCAATTGTAAATTAATAAACTTTAGCAAAATTTTACAAGGTCGTTATTGAGTTTCATAGGTCTTTAATCCCGTTTTAATGTTATTATTAAAATGTATGTTTATAGTAAGCCGGTTTTAAGGGTATATATTTCTGTAAAATTCTATTATTTTTACGCGCAAAATCTGAAACATGCAATTTCCCGACGCAATTAAGTACACAAAGGACCATGAATGGCTGAAGCTGGAAGGTAACGTAGCTACAGTTGGTATTACCGAATTTGCACAACGTGAGCTGGGCGATATCGTATTTGTAGATATCAATACTGTAGGAAAGGCACTGGGTGCAAATGAAATATTCGGCACTGTTGAAGCAGTGAAAACAGTTTCTGACCTTTATTTACCTGTTGCGGGTACGGTTAATGAAGTAAATGCCGAACTGGAAGGCAATCCGGAATTTGTAAACCAGGACCCATACGGCAAAGGCTGGATGATAAAAATGACGGTAGATAACCCGGCCGAAGTAGATGCACTGCTGGATGCAGCCGGTTACAAAGCTGTAATAGGTGAATAACAGCACCCCAAAAAGCATACATTACACATCCTATAAAAGAGCAAAGTTGGTAGCATGGCTATGGACTTTGCTCATTTTTATTTTATGTTTTATACCTGGTAAAGACCTGCCGGATGTAAGAGTGCCGCTAGTAGATAAGTGGGCACATATTATATTATTTGGTGTTTTCAGCTACCTGTGGCATGCTGTAAACCCTGCTAACAGCACCAGACACAGGCTAATATTGTTGATAATAACCATATACATGGGCTGGCTGGTAGAATATGTGCAAGGGCACTACGTACCCGGCCGGAGCCAGGATAATATGGATACATTAGCTGATGGTATTGGCGGGCTACTGGGTATTATGGTATATTCCATTTACTATAAAATTCGAAATACGCGGCCTTAGACAACACTCTTAAGCTGCACATCGCTTAGATTCACTATTTTAGCGAGTGATAATACTTATATAAATCTTCTTTTTGCAGAAATGATATACCGTAGTAAAGCACCACTCAGGATAGGACTGGCAGGTGGTGGTACCGATGTTAGCCCGTATTGCGATATGTACGGGGGTGCTATCCTGAATGCTACTATTTCATTATATGCGTATGCCAGCATAGAACTGCTTTCTACCAACGAGATCATTATTGAAGCCACAGACAGGAGGGAAAGTGTGTGTTATGAAAAAGCAGACAAACTGCCGATAGATGGTACGCTGGACCTTGCCAAAGGTGTGTATAACCATATAGTAGCTAAATACGGGCCTGTTAACAGTGGTTTCAAGCTGACAACATTTGTGGATGCGCCTGCCGGTTCGGGGTTGGGCAGCTCTTCTACCCTGATGGTGACCATCATCGGTGCCTTTGCAGAATGGCTGCGACTACCCTTAGGGGAATATGACATTGCACACATGTCTTATCATATAGAACGCGTGGAGCTGGCTATGGCAGGTGGCAAGCAAGACCAGTATGCTGCTACATTCGGCGGCGTGAACTTTATGGAATTTTATGAGAATAACCGTGTTATTGTAAACCCTCTGCGCATCAAACAGAAATTCCTTTTCGAGCTGGAAAATAACCTGCTGTTATACTTTACTTCTACCAGCCGCCTGTCTTCTACCATCATTGAAGCGCAAAGTAAGAACGTGACGGAAAAGAACGAGAAATCGATAGATGCGATGCACCAACTGAAACAGCAAGCCAATATGATGAAAGAGGCCTTGCTGAAAGGTGCAGTAGATGATATAGGCAAGATACTGGACTATGGCTTCCGTTTTAAAAAGCAGACGGCGCAGGGTATATCTAACACAGCCATGGATACCATATATGAAACTGCATTGGCAGCGGGCGCCACCGGCGGAAAAGTGAGCGGTGCAGGCGGTGGTGGTTTTATGATGTTTTACTGTCCCGGCACTACACGTTATAATGTAATGGCCGCACTGGAAAAATTTGGCGGCGCATTTCGTAATTACCAGTTCGTGGAGCACGGGCTATCAACCTGGAGTGTATAATGGAATGCATCATATTGGCCGGCGGGCTGGGCACAAGGTAGCAAAGTGTAATAGGAGAACATCCCAAATGCATGGCCCCCGTAAACGGCAAGCCTTTTCTGCACTACTTAATCGATTACCTGGAACAGCATTGCTTCACACCCGCCATACAAACGCTGGTTATAAAACAT
>JANLJF010000072.1 GCA_029255605.1 Azovibrio restrictus | reverse complement strand
ATCCCGGGCCACACCATTTCAGGAGCAACCGGGCGCTTAGCTAAACATAATAAGACATGAAAGGTATTATTGGTAAAAAAATCGGCATGACCAGTGTATTTGAGCCGAATGGAAAGCAGACAGCCTGCACCATTATCGAAGCTGGTCCTTGTGTGGTTACTCAAAAGAAAACCGTGGATACCGACGGTTATAATGCGCTGCAAATCGCATTCGGCGAGGCTAAGGAGAAAAATACTCCGAAAGCGCTGCTTAATCACTTCGCTAAGGCAAATACAACGCCTAAGGCAATCGTAAAAGAACTTCGTAATTGTTCCATTGATAAACAAGTAGGTGAAAACCTGACCTGTGAAATTTTCGCTGAAGGCGAAAAGGTAAGTGTAATAGGCACTACAAAAGGTAAAGGTTTTCAGGGTGTTGTAAAACGCCATGGTTTTGGTGGTGTGGGTGAATCTACCCACGGCCAGCACGATCGTCAACGTGCGCCGGGTTCTATCGGTGGTTCATCATACCCTAGCCGCGTATTTAAAGGTATGCGCATGGCAGGCCGTATGGGCGGCGACCAGGTAAAGGTTAAAGCCCTGCGTGTAGTAAAAGTGTTCCCAGAACAAAACTACATACTGGTTAGTGGTTCTGTACCGGGTCACAATGGTTCAATTGTTTTAATTCAGAATTAATTTAAGTCATGCAAGTTGACGTTTTAAATAGCAAAGGTGAAAAGACCGGCCGCGTTGTAGAATTGCCGGAGGATATATTCAATATCGAACCAAACGATCATTGCATATATCTGGCGGTAAAACAATACCTGGCTGCTCAGCGCCAGGGTACGCACAAAACCAAAACACGTGCTGAAGTGCATGGTGCTTCTAAAAAGCTGCACCGTCAAAAAGGTACGGGTGGTTCTCGTAAAGGTAACCTGCGTAATCCATTGTATAAAGGTGGTGGTACCGTAAATGGCCCTATCCCTCACCTGTATGGTTTCAAACTGAACCGTAAAGTGAAGGATCTGGCTAAGATATCTGCACTGTCTCACAAGGCTCGTGAAAACAAGATAGTGATAGTAGAAGACCTGAACCTGCAGGCGCCTAAAACGAAGGAACTGGCCGGCATACTGGGTAAACTGAATGGCAACCAAAAGTCACTGTTCATCATGCCTGAGTACAATGCTAACCTGTACCTGAGCGCCCGCAACCTGGAAAGGAACAAAACTGTAGTGCTGAGCGATATGAGTACTTACGACCTGGTTAACTCTCAGGTGCTGATATTCACAGAGTCTGCTGCTAAACTGTTCACTGAAATAGAGGCTGCTGAAGAAGCATAATGAGTGGTAGGAATACCGCCCGATAAAAAATAAATAAAAATTGTCTTTAGGCTTTGAATACTAAAGACTATAGACTAAAAAAATAAAACAATGAAACTCGCTGACGTTTTGGTTAGGCCGGTAATCACCGAGAAAGTAAACACCCAGATGGAAAAATCTGGCCGCTATACTTTCGTGGTTGATAAAAAAGCCAACAAACTGGAGATCAAGAAGGCTGTAGAGGAATTTTACGGTGTGAAGGTAGCTGATGTGAATACGATCGTGGTTCCTGGTAAAGCTAAAAACCGTTTTACTAAAGCCGGATTTATAAGTGGTGTTAAATCATCATACAAAAAAGCAACAGTAACGCTTGCAGAAGGAGATTCAATTGATTTGTTCTCAATGTAAGATTGATAAAGAATTTAGAAAATGGCATTACGTAAATATAAACCGGTAACAGCCGGCACACGTTGGAGAATCGGTAACGCTTATGCAGAGGTTACCACTAATCAGCCTGAAAAGAGCCTGTTAGAGCCTCAGAAATCAACTGCTGGCCGTAACGCTCAGGGTCGCCGTTCTATGCGCTACATGGGTGGTGGCAATAAAAAGATGTATCGTATCGTAGATTTCAAACGCGATAAGAAAGACATCCCCGCTACTGTTAAAACCATAGAGTACGATCCGAACCGTTCTGCATTCATCGCACTGCTTAGCTATGCTGATGGTGAAAAACGCTACATCATAGCTCCGCAAGGACTGGAAGTAGGTGCCACTGTTCAAAGCGGTGACAACATAGCGCCGGAAGTAGGTAATGCGTTATTGCTGAAAAACATGCCACTGGGTACAGTAGTGCACAATATAGAAATGCAGCCAGGTCGTGGCGGTGCTATGGCTCGCTCTGCAGGTACTTATGCACAACTGAATGCGAAAGAGGAAAAATATTGCGTACTGAAAATGCCAAGTGGTGAGCTGCGCAAAGTGCTAAGCACTTGTATGGCTACTGTAGGTACCGTATCAAACAGCGACCATGGTCTGCAATCAATGGGTAAAGCAGGTCGCAACCGTTGGAAAGGTATCAAGCCACGCAACCGTGGTGTTGCCATGAACCCTGTAGATCACCCAATGGGTGGTGGTGAAGGTCGTTCTTCTGGTGGTCACCCACGTAGCCGTACCGGTAAGTACGCTAAGGGTGAAAGCACAAGGAGCACTACTAAGGGTAGCAACAAGCTGATCATCCAGCGCCGCAACGGTAAAAAACTTTCAGGTAAATACAAAAAATAACAGAGGCAACTCTGAAATATAAAAATAACGAAGAATGGCTCGTTCAATTAAAAAAGGACCTTACGTAGATGCAAAGCTGGACAAGAAAGTATCAGCTCTGAACGAAGGTAAAGCGAAGAGGGGTGTTGTAAAAACATGGAGTCGTCGCTCTACTATCACTCCTGATTTCGTAGGCCACACGTTCGCAGTACATAACGGTAACAAATTCATACCTGTTTATGTAACGGAATTCATGGTTGGCCACAAACTGGGTGAGTTTGCACCTACCCGAAACTTTAAAGGCCATAGTGGTAGTAAATAATTAAATAATAAACATTTAGGTACTACCTTCTGGAGTGCCGCTTAAGAAATAATAAATAAAATGGAAGCTGTAGCTCGTTTACGTAACTATCCTACATCGCCCCGCAAGATGCGCCTGCTGGCTGATCTGGTACGTGGCATGGATGTAGAAAAAGCGCTGAATACTTTAAAATTTAGCACTAAGCATCCTTCAGTGCCACTGGAAAAGCTGTTGCTTAGCGCAATTGCCAACTGGAGTGTAAAAAATGAAGGTGTAGACGTAGCAGGTGCAAACCTGTATGTAAAAACGATATTCGTAGATGGTGGCCGCACCCTGAAACGTATGAACCCTGCCCCGCAAGGTCGTGCATACAGGCTGCGCAAACGTAGCAACCATGTTACCGTTATTGTGGATAGCCGTAACGCTGTAAAAGAAAACGCATAATCAATACATTCAACCATTATAATAATATAAAGAATGGGTCAAAAAACTAATCCTATAGGTAACAGGTTGGGCATCGTCCGCGGATGGGACTCAATGTGGTTTGGCGAGAAAAAGGATTTCGGTCAGAAACTGGTAGAAGACCATAAAATCCGTACTTACCTGAATGCTCGTATCAACAAAGGCGGTATCTCCCGCATCGTTATTGAGCGTACACTGGGTAAACTGATCGTTACGATCCACACTTCTAAGCCTGGTATCATCATAGGTAAGGGTGGTGCAGAAGTTGATCGCATCAAAGAAGAGCTGAAGAAACTGACGAGCAAAGATGATGTGCAGATCAACATTATGGAGATTCGCCGTCCTGAGCTGGATGCAAACATCGTAGGTGAAACTATCGCCCGCCAGCTGGAAAGCCGCGTTAGCTACAAGCGTGCCGTTAAAATGGCAATCTCTACAGCTATGCGTATGGGTGCAGAAGGTATCAAAATAAAAGTAGGTGGCCGTTTGGGTGGTGCTGAAATCGCACGTTCTGAAGAATTCAAACAAGGCCGTACACCATTGCATACTTACCGTATGGATATAGACTATGCTTCTGTATTCGCACTGACAGTATATGGTAAAATAGGTATCAAAGTTTGGATATGTAAAGGTGAAGTACTGGGCAAGCGTGACCTGAACCCTAACTTCTCTGCAGGTTCTGACAGCCGTGGCAATGCGGGTGGCCGTCCTGAAGGTGGTGAGCGTCGTGGTGGTGGTGACCGCCGCGGTGGTGGCGAAGGCCGTGGTGAGCGTCGCGGTGGCGGCGGTGGTGACCGTCGTGGTGGTGGACGCCGTTAATAATAAATTTTGTAGAGCAACTTTTTAAAATATTGTAACAATGTTACAACCTAAAAAAACGAAACATCGTAAAGCGCACAAAGGCAGGATCAAGGGTAATGCTCAGCGTGGTGCAACAGTAGCTTTTGGTTCTTTTGGCCTTAAAGCTCTGGAGCCAAAGTGGATTACGAACCGCCAGATAGAAGCTGCCCGCCAGGCAATGACGCGCCACATGAAGCGTGAAGGTAATGTGTGGATCCGTATTTTCCCTGATAAACCAATAACTCGTAAGCCACTTGAAGTGCGTATGGGTAAAGGTAAAGGTAACCTCGAATTCTGGGCTGCTGTAGTGCATCCGGGCCGCATCATGTTTGAACTGGATGGTGTGCCTATGCAAGTGGCTAAAGAAGCGCTGGAACTGGCTGCACAAAAACTTCCTATCAAAACGAAGTTTGTTGTACGCAGGGATTATGCAGGCGCATAATATTTAGACTAGTAAGCTTTATTAAAATATAAATTGTCTTTTGTAGAAAGACTAAAACAATAATAAAATGGCAAAAGCAAAAAAAGCGAAGAACGTGGATGATTACCGTTCTCTGGATGCCCAGGGTTTGGAATCCAGGATAGGGGATGAGCAACTGCGCCTGAAAAAATTACAATTCAGCCATGCAGTAAATCCGATAGAAAATCCGCTTACCATCCGTCAGCTTCGCCGCACCATTGCGCGTCTGAAAACAGAGCAGCGTAAAAGAGCATTAGGTTTCTAATTAATTTTTATAGATGTCAACAATGACTGAAAGAAAACGTAGAAAAACCCGTATCGGGATAGTGAGCAGCAACAAGATGGAAAAAACCATTACTGTAGCTGTAGAGCGTAAAGTGAAGCACCCGATATACGGTAAGTTCGTTAAGAAAACGACTAAATTCCACGCGCAGGATGATAACAACACAGCCGGCATAGGTGATGTGGTGCGTATTATGGAAACTCGTCCGCTGAGCAAGACTAAACGCTGGAGGATGGTAGAAATTATTGAAAAAGCTAAGTAATCTTATTTAAAGATGATACAACAAGAATCCCGGCTTAATGTAGCCGACAACAGTGGTGCGAAGGAAGTACTTTGTATCCGTGTGTTGGGTAATTCGGGCCAAGACTATGCCGGTATCGGAGATAAAATAGTAGTTACCGTAAAGGATGCACTGCCAGGCGGTGGTATCAAAAAAGGTACTGTATCTAAAGCCGTTATCGTGCGTACCAAGAAGAAACTGCGTCGTAAAGATGGTTCGTACATCAACTTTGACGATAATGCCGTAGTACTGCTGAACAACTCTGATGAGCCACGCGGTACCCGTATATTCGGACCAGTTGCCCGCGAACTGCGCGATAAAGGTTATATGAAAATAGTTTCATTAGCGCCTGAAGTATTGTAAAATTTGTTGTACCTTTGCCGCCCGTTTGGGCCGGTACGGGCTTCAACGCTAAAATATAATATTGTGAAACAAAGATTTCAACCAAAATTCAACATCAAAAAAGGTGATAACGTGGTAGTAGTTGCCGGCGATGACAAAGACCGTAGCAAACCACGCAAGGTGTTGGCTGTTTATCCTCAAAAAAGCCGTGTGCTTATTGAAGGCGTAAACATGGTAACGAAGCATCTGAAGCCTAGTGCTCAGAACCCTCAAGGGGGTATCGTACAGGAAGAGGCTGCTATCCACATCTCTAACGTAATGTTGTGGGATGCTAAGCAAAAAGCACCGGTACGCATCAAACGCGAGCGTAAAGAAGGAAGTTTTGTACGTATATCTAAAAAAACAGGGGAGGAAATTAAATAATGGCAACGACAACATATATCCCTCGTTTACAGAAAAAATATAAAGAGGAAGTAGTACCTGCTTTGATGAAAAAGTTTGGTTACTCAACTGTAATGCAGTGTCCTCGCCTGGTTAAAATATGTTTGAACCAGGGTGTTAAAGGTTCTGTAGCTGACAAGAAACTGATAGATGATGCAGTAACGGAAATGACAAACATTTCTGGTCAGAAAGCTGTACCTACACTGTCTAAAAAAGACATCTCTAACTTTAAGCTGCGTAAAGCAATGCCTATCGGCTGCCGCGTTACACTGCGTAGTGTTAATATGTTTGAATTCCTGGATCGTATGATCTCTATCACGCTGCCACGTGTACGCGACTTTAAAGGTATCAACGATAAATCTTTTGATGGCCGTGGTAACTACACAATGGGTGTTACAGAGCAGATCATCTTCCCTGAGATCAACATCGATAAAGTAACACGCATCAGCGGTATGGACATCACTTTTGTGACTACTGCCCGCACTAATGAAGAAGCATATGAACTGCTGAAAGAGCTGGGTATGCCATTCAAAAACATTAAGAAAGATAATAACTAAGATATAAATGGCAAGAGAATCAGTAAAAGCCCGCCAACGCAAACGCGAAGCAATGGTAGCCAAGTTCGCTGAAAAGCGCGCTGCCCTGAAAGCTGCAGGTGACTATGCTGCTTTGGATAAACTTCCAAAGAATTCATCAGCTGTGCGTTTGAAAAACCGCTGTCAGCTTACAGGTCGTCCTAAAGGCTACATGCGTCACTTCGGCATCTGCCGCGTGATATTCCGCGAAATGGCGTTGGATGGCAAAATACCAGGTGTACGTAAAGCAAGCTGGTAATTATAACGTATCCAGGTCGGGTAGAATAGTATCATCCGAAACCGGGCACAATTTAAAACTTTACAAAATTTTAAAATTAAAATGGTAACAGATCCTATAGCAGACTTCCTTACCCGTATCCGTAACGCACAAATGGCGCGTCACCGCATCGTGGAAATTCCTGCTTCGAATGTTAAAAAACGTATCACAGAGATCCTTTACGAAAAAGGTTACATCCTGAAATACAAATTCGAAGACGATAACAAACAAGGTATCATCAAAATAGCATTGAAATACGATGCTAATACGAAAGAGCCTGCTATTCGTTCTTTAGAGCGCATTAGCCGTCCGGGTCTGCGTCAATACGCAAAACCCAGCGAAATACAACGTGTAATGAATGGTCTGGGTATCGCTATCGTTTCTACATCTAAAGGTGTAATGACAGATAAAGAAGCGCGTACACAGAATGTGGGTGGCGAAGTAATGTGCAACATTTATTAATAAATTGATAATCACCGAGGCACTGATACATTAAGCCGGTTCCTATACAGGCTGATCGGTTGGTGCTTCAAGTTTAAAATAAACATTTTACAATGTCTCGTATAGGTAAAAAGCCGATAACTGTAGTAAAGGGTGTTACTGTTACTGTAACGCCAGCTAACGAAGTAGTATTCAAAGGTCCTAAAGGTGAGCTGAAGCAAACTATAGACCGCGATATTAAAGTAGAAGTGGTGAATGACGAAGTTGTTATCACACGTCCTACAGATCAGATACGCCACCGCGCACTGCATGGTTTATATCGTGCACTGCTGGCTAATATGATGACTGGTGTTTCTGAAGGTTTCAAGAAAGAACTGGAACTGGTGGGTGTGGGTTATCGTGCAGCTATCGCCGGTCAACAACTGGATATGGCACTGGGCTTCTCTCACAATATCATTTTCGACCTGCCAACTGAAATCAAAGCTACAACAGTAGCTGAAAAAGGTCAGAACCCAAGGATCATCCTGGAATCGACTGATAAACAACTGCTGGGTGCAGTAGCTGCTAAAATTCGCAGCCTGCGCAAACCAGAACCTTACAAAGGTAAAGGTGTTCGCTTTGCAGGTGAGATTGTTCGCCGTAAAGCTGGTAAAGCAGCCGGTAAATAATAAAACTGATTATCATCCTGTAGCATGCAGGATGATAATTACTTATATCAATTTTGTAAAAACTCCGGTAGCCATATTGCAGTTAGCAGCATGAGCCCGTAAAAACTAAGATAAAATGTCACTGGATCCAAAAGTAATCCGTCGTCAGAAATTGCGTTGGCGCATACGTGCCAAAGTAACAGGCACATCTCAAAAACCTCGTCTTTCTGTATTCCGCAGTAATAAGGATATCTATGCACAACTGATAGATGATGCAACAGGTACTACGTTGGCTGCTGCAAGCTCTCGTCAGAAAGATATCGCTGCGCAAAAAGTAACTAAATCAGAGAAATCTGTACTGGTTGGTAAAGCGATAGCTGAAAAAGCTAAATCACTGGGCATTGAAACATGTGTATTCGATCGTGGTGGTTACCTGTATCATGGCCGTGTTAAGTCTGTAGCAGATGGTGCACGCGAAGGCGGAATGAAACTTTAATCACAACATTAATTAACTTTTTTCTTTACAATATATAATGGCGAAGACACAATTAAATCGCGTAAAAGCCGGAGACCTGGAACTGCATGAAAAGGTTGTGGCAATCAACCGTGTGGTAAAAACCACTAAAGGTGGCCGCGCATTCAGCTTTTCTGCATTGGTGGTAGTAGGTAATGGTCAGGGTGTGGTAGGCCACGGCTTGGGTAAAGCCAAAGAAGTACAGGAAGCTATTACTAAAGGTATAGACGACGCTAAGAAAAACCTGATAAAAGTACCGGTAATGAACGGTACAATACCTCACGAGCAGTTTGCTAAAGAAGGTGCTGCAAAAGTACTTATCAAACCAGCAGCTCACGGTACGGGTGTGATAGCAGGTGGTAGCATGCGTGCTGTACTGGAAGCAGCAGGTGTTACAGACGTACTGTCTAAATCACTGGGTTCTGCAAATCCGCACAACGTGGTAAAAGCTACTTTCGTTGCACTGGGTTCTCTGCGTGAGCCAGTACAAGTTGCTAAACAACGCAACATCAACCTGAAGAAGGTATTTAACGGTTAATAACCGGGGCCCGTCGGGCGTTTGAAATTGAATTTTAACTCTTGAATTATAATAGCGTCATGGCTAAAATTAAAATTACACAGATAAAGAGCGGTATCGACCGTCCTGAGCGCCAAAAGCGTACGCTGATAGCTCTGGGTCTGCGCAAGATGCATGCTACTGTTGAAGTTGAAGAAACTCCTCAGATAAAAGGCATGGTACAAGCTGTTCATCACCTGGTGAAAGTGGAAGAAGTAAAAGCTTAATTATTAACCTGATTTGCGAGCGGTTATACCATTCCGCGCAAGTTCAAAAATCGTAAACTATGCAATTGCATAACTTAAAACCTGCAGAAGGTTCAGTTCAAAAAGTAAAACGTATCGGTCGTGGTGAAGGTAGTGGACACGGTGGTACTTCTACTCGTGGTAATAAAGGTCAGCAAGCACGTACCGGTTACCAATCTAAAAAAGGACACGAAGGTGGCCAGATGCCTATCCAGCGTCGTATGCCTAAACGTGGTTTCAAAAATAACAACCGTGTTGACTATAAAGTGTTCAACATAGGTCAGTTAGACTACCTGATAGAAAAATACAGCCTGTCTGAGTTTTCTTTGGACCTGCTTTACATCAATGGTCTTATCAGCCGCACAGATGCAGTTAAGATATTGGGTAACGGCGAAGTAAAAGCTAAACTGGCTTTCAAGGTAAACGCCATCAGCGAAAAAGCCAAGCAAGCTATCGAAGCAGCTGGCGGCTCCGTAGAACTGGTTTAATCTAATAATATTTCGGAAAGACGCATTTGGTAAAATGCGTCTTTTATCGTTTATTCGCATTTCACATTTTTTTGACTAATTACAGACCCAGTGAAGAAACTAATTGACACGCTTAAGAATATCTGGAGTATAGACGAACTCCGTAAGCGCATCCTATTCACATTGATGCTGGTTTTGGTATATCGTGCAGGCTGTTACATAACACTGCCGGGTATCAATCCTAATATGCTGGTGCTTGAGGGCAGCCAGGAAGGCCTGCTTGGCCTGTTCAACATGTTTGCAGGTGGTGCGTTTAGCCGCGCCTCTGTATTCGCGTTGGGTGTTATGCCTTATATCTCTGCATCTATCTTCATGCAGCTGGCTGGCATCGTTGTGCCACAGATTGCTAAAATGCAACGTGAGGATAGCGGCCGCCGTAAAATAAATCAGTACACACGTTACCTTACCGTATTGGTTACTGTGTTCCAGGCAAGTGCTTATGTAGCTTACCTGCGTACACAAAGCGGTACTGCTATCGTTCCTGAATTCTCTGCATTCCTGTTCTGGCTTTCTACTGTTGTAGTACTTACTGCAGGTACATTGTTTGTAATGTGGATGGGTGAAAAGATAACTGATAAAGGTATTGGTAATGGTACATCCCTTATCATCATGGTTGGTATCCTAGCTCGTCTGCCTCACTCACTGGGTCAGGAGTTTGATGCTAAAAACCTTGGTGGTGGCGGTGGTCTGCTGATATTCCTGATAGAGATCGCTGTGTTTATCGCTGTGGTAGTAGGCCTTATCCTGCTGACACAAGGTATTCGTAAAATACCGCTAAACTATGCACGCCGCATCATAGGTAGCAATAATGCTGCACGCGAAGTAGCAGGTGGTTCACGCGATTTCATACCGCTGAAAGTAAACTCTGCGGGTGTTATGCCTATCATCTTTGCCCAGGCTATCATGTTCATCCCTGCTACTATTGCCGGTTTCTCTAACAATGAAACAGCAGCTGGTTTCGTACGGGCTATGTCTGATCACACATCCCTGTGGTATAACGTGATATATGCTGTATTGGTAATCGCATTTACCTATTTCTATACAGCACTTATCTTCAACCCAACAGAGATGGCAGATAACCTGAAACGTAACAACAGCTTTATCCCTGGTGTAAAACCGGGTGAGCCTACAGCAGATTATATTGCTACTATTATGGACCGTATCACCCTGCCGGGTGCTGTGTTCCTGGCTGTAGCAGGTATCCTGCCTGGTATTGCTGCATTGTTGGGTGTTACCAGCGGGTTCTCTACATTCTTCGGCGGTACGTCTATGCTGATAGGTGTTGGTGTTATCCTTGATACACTGCAACAAATAGAAAGCCACCTGCTGATGCGCCAATACGATGGCCTGATGAAAACAGGACGCATCACCGGCCGTCAGAGTGCGGGTGCTGCTGTATAATATTGAATTTCTGAGTAATGATACATATTAGAAGTAAAGAAGAAATTGAGCTGATCAGAAAAAGTGCTTTAACAGTCACTGCCACCTTAACACAGGTGGCAAACTTTTTAAAGCCCGGCATCACCACTTTATCTATCGATAAAATGGCCGAGGCCTTTATACGCGACAATGGTGGCGTACCTTCTTTCAAAGGGTATGGGCCGGCGTCCTCCCCATTTCCTGCATCTTTGTGCATTTCGGTAAACGAGGTGGTTGTGCATGGTTTCCCCAGCAATTATGAGCTGAAAGATGGAGATATTATCTCTGTAGACTGCGGTGTATATATGAACGGATATCACGGTGACCATGCTTATACATTTGCTATTGGCGAGGTAAAGCCTGAGGTATTGAAACTGATGCGCATCACCAAAGAAGCGTTGATGAATGCAGTGTACCAGGCACGTGAAAATAATAGGGTTGGTGATATCTCCTTTGCCGTTGAAGACCTTACCGGCCGTCAGAACAGTTATGGTGTGGTGCGCGAACTGGTGGGCCACGGTGTAGGAAAGAAACTGCATGAAGACCCGCAAGTACCTAACTACGGCCGCCGTGGCGATGGTAAACGCCTGAAGCAAGGTATGGTATTAGCTATCGAGCCAATGATAAACCTGGGTACAAAAGATGTGCTGACATTGGAAGACGGCTGGACGGTCGTTACTGCCGATGGCAAACCTTCTGTGCACTATGAGCACACTACATTGGTTGGGAAGAACAGGGGCGAAGCACTTTCAAACTTTGCACCTATTGAAGCCGCAGAACGTGCCAATCCCGAGTTGAACACCGGGCACCTGGTAGACCTGCCGGTCCCTGCTTAAACTATAATACTAGTAGCAGTAGATTTCAAGATCTTCATCATTATTTTTTCATCTGTACTTAATTCAATACTGTCGTCACAAGCGGCAGTATTTTTTTGTTCCAGGAATGTGTGGAGTGTATTGTTAGTATAGTGATCTATCACTATAGGGTGCACATAATACTTCTTACACACAGCGCGTGTATTACCCAGCTTTTCGGCAACCATATCCAGCACTTCTACTATAGCTTTCTTAGTTGCCGTAATGCCATCTACTGTTCCTTTTTCTTTAAAGGCTTCGATAGCTTGTAGCGTTCCTGCCCATGTCCGGAAATCTTTGGCAGTAAAATCACCCCCACTGATGGTTTTAATGTAACTGTTTACCATACCCGAATCCACCGCCTTGCGTTTGCCGTTATCATCATAATACTGGAATAATTCTTTACCCGGTATATCCCTGCATTGCTGAACGATACGAGCAAGTTTTTTGCTTTTCAAGTTTATTTTGTGGTAAACACCTTTCTTGCCTTTGAACTCAAATCTCACCTCACTGCCATTTATCTGCACATGTTTATCCTTCATGGTGGTCAGCCCGAAAGAACCATAGAGCTTTTCATATTCATTGCTGCCGATGCGTATGCAAGTACATTGCAGCAGTGCAATGATGGTAGCCATTACCTTCTCATGGGGTAGCCCCGGTAATGCCATGTGCTTTTCCAATTGCTTCCTGATGGTGGGTAATGCTTTCCCAAATTCATACAGATGAGAAAATTTGGTTTGGTTACGCAGCGTTGTCCATAGCGTATGATACTTGTATTGCTTACGTCCCATGGCGTCTGTACCTGTTACCAGCAGATGGCTGTTAGCTATGGGGCTGATCCATACATTTTGCCATGCCGGTGGTATCACCAGTTTCTTTATCCTGTCCAGCGTTTCTTTATCCTTAATAGTTTTACCGTTGTATACATAAGTCCACCCGCCATTCTTTTGTTTACGGCTGATGCCTGCTATCGCATCAGTGGTATATACCAGGTCTATAGCCGCCGCACTCTTGGCGGTATCCATATGCAATTTATCCAGCTTCTTACGGGTAAATTTTATTTCGGTCGGGTTCGATATTTGAATTGCTGCAGTCGCCACGATATACTGAAAATAAAAACCGTGCCTGCAATACTACAGGCACGGTTCCAAATAGTTATACATCGCACTAAGCCGGTGTTTGTGGCGCAGCCTTCTTTTTTCTCGTTACCAGTATCAATATGCCGGCTATTACCAGCACGGTAGAAATGATCTCGGCCTGTGTCGGGTGCAGGAAACCCCAATCGTATTTATAGTTCACACGTATTTTTTCTACGAAGAAACGCTCCAGCCCGTTGAAGATAAGGTAGATGCCAAACATCTGCCACGCATACTTCAATCGTGTGCGCATAGCCCACAGGAAGGCAAATATCAGCATGCAGGCTACAAACTCATAGAGTGGGGTAGGGAATACCCCTGCAGGCAAAACAGCACAGTAATTGTCCATGCATCCGGCTATCTGCACACCTTCATTATTTACATTATGCGGATAATTCATGGCAAACATCCAGTTGGGCAGCCAACTCGGGGCAGGCGCTGTGATATGCGGCACATTAGCAAGGCTGCCAAAATCACGAACAAAATATTGGTGCGCCGTTTTCAAAGTGTTTTGAAATTCACCCGCAGCGGCCAGTCGTAATGAACCATCCGGGTCTGTAACATAGGCACTGTTAAAAATACCCCAGTCGCCATCACCGGCAAACTGGCAGCCCAGCCTGCCTATACCGTATGCCAGTATCAGGCCCGGTGCTGCAGCATCACATAGGTGTTTGAAAGGGATATTGTTCTTCCGTGCATAATACATCAGTGCTACTGTAGCCACTATCAACCCACCATAAAAAGTAAGGCCTGATGAGGATAGCAGGCTCTCCATAGGGTTTTGTATAAAGTCATCCCAGGTTTCAAATGCATTGAATATTTTGGCGCCCGCAAGCCCGCCTACAGCAGCTATCATCACTATCTCGCTGATGCGCTGATGGGCATGCACTACTACTTTCCTTGTTTGTGGCTCCGGCAGTTGCTGTTTTTTCTTTTCAGCATATTTTAAGTACACCAATATGGCAGCCCCAACGATACCCACCAATAAACTTCCTTTCAGAGAAAATAAATACCCCATCGGGTCAGGGGCTACTTCTGCTGCATTGCCCAGCATGCCGCCTGCTTTAAAACCCAGCACAAACCCCAGGATACCCGAAATGATCAGCTCACTTATAGTTACAGGCTTGCCTATTGTTTCTTCTGTATAGGTGGGCTGTATCAGGCCTTGTTGTTCTTTGCGCTTCAACTCTTGCACCATGGTCCATGCTGCGCCCAGAAAGGCAATGGCTACCATCAGGCCAAAGGTCTTGAATATACTTAGCCATTCAGGCATCTCGGCCCCTGTCAGGCTTTCTAATAAATGTTGAAAATCCGGGTACATACGGCAGCGAAATTAGGCTATTAACTGACTTATCAAAAGGATAATTGTTAAATCAGCGCGAAGCTTATATGCCTGCTATGATAGCAAGCGTTTTTCTTATCATATCATCTACAGCTACATCCATATCAGATATAGCCTGTGTTGTAATGCGGTTATTGGTTACCGTGCTGATGGAAATACACTGATGGCCTAGTATCTTTCCCAATCCATATAGTCCCGATGTTTCCATTTCAAAATTCAACACCTGCATATCACGGCTATTAAAAGTAGCCAGTGCATCTACCAGGTGCGGGAATGCAGGTTGCGCACGCAATGCTCGCCCCTGTGGTGCAAAGAACCCCGGGCTGGTTATGGTAATGCCATGATGAAAATCTTTACCGAAGTATTTTCTAAGCTGGATGCTCGCCTCTGCTATGTAGGGGGTGATAATGTTGTTTACAAGCCGTGTGTGCAGCGAAAACTCATGCAGTATATATTGTTCGTCGGTATTATTGGGGAGCTTGTAGTAATGCATCAGGTTGTCCAGCCCTATGGCATAGGCCGATAAAACAAGTTCTCCCGGCTGTATGTTTTTATGCAGGGCACCGCAGGTACCCAGGCGTATTATTTTCAGTTGCTTTGTTTGCGGCTTTATTTTTCGTGTGGAAAGATCAATATTAGCTAATGCATCTATCTCATTCAGTACAATATCTATATTATCTGTGCCAATACCGGTACTGATAACACTAATGCGTTTGGTACCTATGTAACCGGTATGCGTTACAAATTCTCTGTGAGAAACTGTACACTCTATCTTGTCAAAGTATTTGGATACTGCTTGCACTCTTGCTGGGTCACCTACGGTGATGATGATATCTGCAAGCTGCGCCGGTACAAGATTTAAATGATATACAGCGCCTTTGTTTGTAAGCAGCAATTCTGATGCTTCAATGCCATGAAATGGTAAAGCATTCATACTTTATTTTTTAGTACTTGTAAAGAAACGATTTTTTACTACATTTGCAATCCACTCAGCGGTCACATGGCCGAGCGGTTAGGCAGAGCTCTGCAAAAGCTCGTACAGCAGTTCGAATCTGCTTGTGACCTCCAAAAACATAAAAGCCTTCTCTACAGAGAAGGCTTTTTAGGATAATACTCTTTTAGTTAGAGTAATATCGGCTCAATGCATTATTCAGATTCCTGGCATACGGCCTGTAATATGTGCTTTTAGACGTTTCGTTGTAATAATAATCCTTCACGCTTTTTTTACTTTTCTTAGATGGTATTGTACCTGTTCTGTGCGGTTGAGCGGTAAGTATATTTTGAAAACGGTGTGTAAGCATTACCAGACGTTTTTGCCCGCTTCCCAATGGGGCATAAGCAGCGTCGTAAGGGTCTTTGTCATCCCCTTCCGACCGGTAATCAGATGTTGTCAGCACATGGTATCCGAAGTAAACAATATTATAGTTTGTATCTGCTGCATTTTTCCTGGGGCTTGCAACCGGTTTCATATCCTTATCCAGCACTACACCTTCCAGGGCTCCGTCCTGCACTTGTTTGGCAGTGCTGTCATAAAAATAGTACACGGGGCAAAAATCAAAATTGTCTGAAAAATCCATCACCATGCGTTTAGAAACTTCTGTTGCATCCTTCCGGGCATTTTCCGCACTTTTAATATTCCCCTTCCTGGCATAGGCTTCTGCCAGTTGCTTATTGGTAGGCAATTGTACCAGTATGAATTCCGGGGCTGTGCTTGCAGTCCTGTTTTTAAATACTTGTGCGTTGATGTCATTCCATGCTGTAAGGCACAAAACCAGTGCTATTATTCTTCTCATCGTTACAGGTGTTTTTATTGATTTATACGTAAAAACAACCCGGTCTTAAAGACCGGGGTTGTTTACTGGTTGTTGAGGTTGTTGCATTTGCTGCAAGCTTGGCATCTGGCTCGCAGCTTTGTTTATAATGAAGTTGAGCCTGTCTTGTATTTCTTTCGCTGTTTTTGCATCACCGGCATTCTGTGCTACGTTCGATAGTATGTTCATGATCGTACCATCTCGTCTCACTTCACCGGCCATATTATCCCTCAGGCTTTCTTTTACTGATAAGATGTAGTTGATGTCATCTTCACAGTTCTTCACGATCTTCAACGCCAGCTCGCGGCCTTTAGTCTTCTCGCCTATATTATAGTAAGCCATAGCTATATAGTAAGCTGTAGCATCATAATAGTATGATTTCTGTGAAATATTCGCCATCACTTTATCCAGCAGGGCTACGCCTTCCTGGTTGCGGCCCGACCAGCCCAGCTCTGTAGCTATCCTGGCACCGTTGATGCGGTAGGTAGCAAACATGATACGGTTCTTCTCATCAAAATAAACATCGTTGCGCTGGCCATTACCCCATTTAAAGGTATTCATAAACAGGTTGTAGCTCTTATCTAGGTCTACAGAACCCATGTCCTGTTGCCTTGCTTTCAATGAATCGTTCAGGCGGTAAGGCAGCACGCGGTATACCACACCTTCCAGGCGCATATAGTCGTCCATACCTTCGTAGTTATCACCTGGCAGGCCACTGCCAAAATATACAGGGCGTTTCCAGCCATCGGCAGCTATAGCGGCCAGGATGTTCAGCGCAGCCAGGTCATCTTTATAAGCTACATCTTTAGGGAAAACGAACTTCATATCGTTGATGATATTATTGGTGTCGGCAGCTTTTATCCAGCCTCTTTTCACCATTTCCTCTTTGCTCATGCTTGGCAGGTAAAACTTCTTACTGGGGTAAAAGTTTTCCGCTTCGCCACTCATAGATTGCAGTTTGGCATTCGGGTCATCGCTGATCATGAATTTACAAATGTCCATCAAGCTCAGGAATTTGTCCTGTGGCACTTGCGGGCTGTTGTAATATTGCAAATAGTTCCTGCGGTCTCCCAGGTAATGTTCGCGTTTCCATACCATAGGTACGGCATCAGCGTCATTTATCTTGCGGTTCAGCTGGTCTATATACCAGTCTATACCCAGCAGGCTCATGTTGACGATACGTATATCCGTACGTACGCCTTCTATCTCCTGCAGGTACCACAGTGGGTACGTATCATTGTCACCAAAGGTGAACAGGATGGCATTTTTCTCGCAAGACATCAGGGCGTTGTAGGCCGATGATTGCGCCAGTTCTTTCTTAGAGCGGTTGTGGTCATCCCAGCCTTCCTTGGCCATAATGGTTGGTACGGCCAGCAGGCACAGTGCAATGGTTACATAAGCACCGGCAGCGCCTTTTACGGCTTTTTGCAGCCAGTCGTTCACCATCATTACGCCAAGGCCTATCCATATGGCAAATGCATACATAGAGCCCACAAAGGCATAGTCGCGCTCACGAGGTTGCAGCGGTGGCATATTCAGGTATATGGCAATGGCGATACCTGTAAAGAAAAATAACGTCAATACAGTCGTACCATCTTTCTTATCGCGGTTGAATTGGTAGATCAAGCCAAGTATACCCAGTATAAACGGCAGCATATAGTACTGGTTGCGGGCAGGGTTATTCTTAATACCGTCCGATCCCAGGTCCATATCACCACGTCCCAGCATTTTATCTACCGGTTTGATACCCGTTATCCAGTTACCGTTGCGCGCCATGCCATTGCTCATACCTTGCAGGTCGTTTTGGCGGCCGCTGTAGTTCCACATAAAGTAGCGCCACCACATCCAGTTGATATGGTAACCGAAGAAGAATTTGAAGTTGTCAGATGCTGTTGGCGACTCTTCAGGACTCAAGCCCAGGTAGTCGCGGTAGTACTGTACGTGGCTTGGGTCGTTATTATCCCATATACGCGGGAAGAAACGCTTGTCAGCAGCATCGTACACTTGTTCCAGTTTCTTACCTACTATTTCGTAGTGGTCTTTACCGTCTTTTTCAGAACGGGCATATTGGTGCCCTTTCGATTTGTATTCGATAGGCCTTGAATCAAAGTCCTGGCCAAACAGCAATGGCTGGCTGCCAAACTGCTCACGTTGCAGGTAAGAGGTAAGGCTGATAGCATTGTCCGGGTTGGTCATGTCTATCGGCGTTTCTGCGCGAGAACGTATCAAAGGTGCCAGGTAGCTGGAGAAGCCAATGATGATGAAAGTGACACACAAGATGCCTGTATGAACCAGGTACCAGTTCTTTTTCTTTGCCCATATCAGCAGCCATACTAATGCCGCTACCAGTATCACGATGAATGTAAGCGCACCGGAATCGAATGGCATACCCAGGCTGTTTACAAACAGCAGGTCGAACTTGGAAGCCAGTATCGGCAAGCCTTGCAGCACGCCAAACTGGACAAAAGCCAGTGCTACGCAACCCAGTATAAAGGCTATGATACCACCCCTTGTAGTTGCTTCATAACGCTTGAAGTAGTACACCATACCTACCGCAGGTATAGCCAGCAGGTTCAGCAAGTGTATACCTACCGAAAGGCCCATCATATAAGAGATGAACACCAGCCAGCGGTCTGCATATTTGGTATTGGCCACATGTTCCCATTTCAGGATGGCCCAGAATACTACAGCTGTAAAGAAAGAGGAGGTGGCATATACCTCCGCTTCCACGGCAGAGAACCAGAAAGTATCAGAGAAAGTATAAGCCAGCGCACCTACGATGCCCGAACCCATTATCAGTGTGGTTTGCAGGCCGGTAGGCTCAGTGTCGCCACCGCTGGTCAGTTTTTTGGCAAAGTGTGTAATGGTCCAGAAGAGGAACAGGATGGTCAGTCCGCTCGCTATGGCCGACCACGCATTCATAAAAAGAGCCACGCGGCTTACATCGCCGCCGGCCATCAACGCAAACATGCGTTGTATCATCATAAATAATGGGGCACCGGGAGAGTGGCCTACTTCTATTTTATAGGCACAAGATAAAAACTCACCACAATCCCAGAAGCTGGTCGTAGGTTCCATAGTGGATAAGTAAACCAGGGTAGCAATGATACCCACGGCCCAACCAACTATGTTGTTGATTTTGCGAAAATTCATGCAAGCGATTATTTTGACAGGCAACAAAAATAGAAAAATACACGTATGCACCTAATAGGCACCATGGAATTAACATATTTATATGTTACTGTTTTGTATGTATTGCTTTCGGTTAAACAATACCCCCGATTTATAATCAAACTAACAGGTGGCTCGAATTTTTCAACCTGTCGGCCGGTATGATCTGTGCCAGTTGTATATCCGGCAGGTTTCGCAATAGTTGCATAATGGTGGCAGCCTGGCTTTCCGGTGCGCCGCATTCTATCATCCACAGGTAGTCCAGTTGTTTCACTTCGGGCAGCAATACCTGTTTGTCGCTTTTCAACCGGTATATGGCATAGCGGCCGCCATTCAGCGGCAGGCAATATTCAAAGAAATGAAAATAGTAAGGCTCCCCGCCCACTTTTATCATCGGGTCGCTTTCGGGCCGGCGCACAAAGTCCAGGTCCATCTTCCGGTTTAGCTGCTGGCAAAAGCGGTGGGGTGAAAGCGCACATACAATGCCTATCAATGCGGTATCGGAGAAAAAGCTTTCCTCCATCGCAGCCATATCCAATACCAGCTTTGCAGCCATGCGCGCAATAATTATTTAGTACCCCAAATTTCGGGCAACTTTGTATATTTCCAAATAAACATACATATCTATGATTGGCTTGATTGCTTTAGGGGTGCTCATTATCCTACTTTTGTTCTGTTTGGTAACGGTGCAGCAGGGTACGGTTGCGGTCATCACCATCTTCGGTAAATTCCAACGCATATTGCGCCCGGGGCTCAACTTCCGTATTCCTATCATCGAGCAGATATTCAAACGCATCTCTTATCAAAACCGCTCGATAGAACTGAAATTCCAGGCTATTACGCAAGACCAGGCCAATGTCAACTTCTCGGCCATGCTGCTGTATTCGGTGCTGAATGAAGAGGCGGAAACTATCAAGAATGTAGCATTTAAGTTTATAGACGAGCGCAGCTTTATGCAGGCGCTGGTGCGTAGTGTAGAAGGGGCAGTGCGTGCATACGTAGCTACCAAAAAGCAATCGGAGATACTCCAGTTGCGTACCGAAATTATCTTTCACGTAAAAGAACAACTGGATAAGCAACTGGAAGAGTGGGGCTACCACCTGCTCGACCTCCAGTTGAACGACATAGCATTTGATGAGGCTATTATGCGCTCTATGGCACAGGTGGTGGCATCCAATAACCTGAAGGCCGCCGCCGAAAATGAAGGTCAGGCATTACTGATAACGAAAACCAAGGCGGCAGAGGCCGATGGTAACGCCATCAAAATATCTGCCGAGGCCGAAAGGCAGGCTGCCCAATTGCGTGGCCAGGGCGTCGCACTTTTCAGGGAAGAGGTAGCAAGGGGTATGGCACATGCAGCCAAAGAAATGCAGAATGCTAATCTCGATGCATCTTTTATCCTGTTCTCTATGTGGACCGACGCCATAAAGCATTTTGCGGAAAACGGCAATGGTAATACCATCTTCCTCGATGGGTCTACCGATAACCTGCAGCGTACCATGCAGCAAATGATGGCCATCAACCAGCAATCTTCCATTGTGAGGCCGGGCAGTGATAATAAGTAAAAAATTAAAATTGCTTACACGTACCTTTGCGTTTTGATGCGCATTTTTTTGCCCGCGAGAAATGCAGTTTGATTATTCAACTTATCCACTAATTTTGGGCGCGAAATTTTTTTTATGATCGACGTTTTGCTTGGTTTGCAATGGGGGGATGAAGGCAAGGGTAAAATAGTAGACTACCTGGCTGCCAATTACGATATTATTGCACGTTTTCAGGGTGGCCCGAATGCCGGCCATACATTGTATGTAGACGGCAAGAAAGTGGTATTGCATACCATTCCTTCCGGTGTGTTTCACGGCCACTGCCTCAACCTGATAGGCAATGGTGTGGTGATAGACCCGGTAACACTTCAAAAAGAAATAAACAATATCATAGCCCTGCAGCCCGATGTGCTGCAGCGTCTTTTCGTTTCGCAGCGTGCACACCTTATAGTGCCTACGCACCGTGCACTCGATGCAGCTTCAGAAGCTGCCAAAGGTTCTGAAAAAATTGGCTCTACACTGAAAGGTATAGGCCCTGCTTATATGGATAAAACAGGCCGCAACGGCCTGCGCGTGGGCGATATACTCAGCAAAGATTTCATGCAGCGCTACAACAGGCTGAAGGAAAAACACCTGCAGATGTTGAAGCAATATGACCACCAGGTAGATTGGCAGGAATGGGAAGAACAGTTTATGGCTGCGGTAGAATACATGCGTGGCCTGCAAATAGTAAATGCAGAATACTGGCTGGATAACCACCTGAAAAATGGCAAAAAAGTATTGGCAGAAGGAGCGCAGGGCAGCATGCTGGATATCGATTTCGGTACCTATCCGTTCGTTACATCTTCTAATACCATCACCGCAGGTGTTTGCAATGGTTTGGGTGTAGCCCCTTCGCGTATTGGCGAGGTGTATGGCATTACCAAAGCATACTGCACGCGTGTAGGCGGTGGCCCATTCCCTACCGAACTGCTGGATGAAACCGGTGAAGCACTGCGCAAAGCCGGTAATGAGTTTGGCGCTACCACAGGCCGCCCGCGCCGCTGCGGTTGGATAGACCTGGTAGCCCTGCGCTATGCTGTAATGCTTAGCGGTGTTACCAAGCTGATTGTTACCAAGGCCGATGTGATGGATGGCTTCAACCCGGTGAAAATAGCCGTAGGCTATAAGGTAGATGGCGTAGAAACCAAAGAAATGCCATACGACCTTTGCAGCGTTACCATCGAGCCGGTTTATGATACTTTCCCCGGCTGGGAAAAACCAATAAGCTCTTGCACCAACTACGATGAAACACCTCAGGTATTTAAGGATTATTGCCGCTTTGTAGAGGACTACCTCGGCACGCGTATCGCATTCGTTTCCAACGGTACAGGCCGCGACCAATTACTGCAAATTCCTTAATAAAAAAATTATGTATTCGTATCTGAAAAAAAATTTGGGAATTTCGATAAACAATTAAAATTTTACGTCATCAACGGTATGAGTGCTATGAAATCAGATTCAAGCAAAAAAGGAACAACTAACAAGAGCGCAGCGCCTGCAAGCAAAGCTGCAGCAAAGAAAGCATCATCTAAACCTATCAAGAAATCTGAAGAGGAAGATGACGACGATGAACTGGATGAAGAACTGGATGAGCAGCCGAAAAAGAAAACGGCCGCTAAGAAAACAACAGCCAGCAAATCTAAAAGCCGCGATGACGATGATGACAACGATGATGATGACGACGATTTGGAAGATGACGATGATGATTTCGGTAAAGACGACGAAGATGATTACGACATAGAAAAAGAGTTTGAGGAGTTTGATATGCCAAAGTCAAAAGGCAAAGCAGGCGGCAAAAAAACATCAAAAGACGATGATTTTGATGTAGACGATGATTTCAAAGACCTGGGCTTCTTTAACGATGGTGGCGATGGTTTTGATGACGATGACGATGATTTCTAATCTTCAATCGTAGCGCTTGCAAAGACAAAAAGCTACATTTTCCCTGCAAAAGGGCGAATACGGAATACTAAAACAGAAAATGCTGAATTGGACGCAACAGTTCAGCATTTTTCTTTTTTTAGATAGCAATGGCTATGACGATCGCTATGGCCATTATGAATGCCTTATGGCCGCCGGCAGCCATGCCATCTGCACGGGCCTTGATGCCATACAGCATTGGCACGATACGAATAAAGACTGGCTCTTCGGTCATATTTGTTACGATTATAAGAATGAACTGGAAGCCAAATGCTCATCGCGGCACCCTATAGCTACAGGCTGGGGCGATGAGCCGCTGCATTTCTTTCAGCCATCTGTAGTTTGTTATGTCGGCAAGGATAAAACGACGCTTACTATCGAATCACTGAGTGACGCACCTCAGGCAATATATGATGCCATTTTATCGGCAAAAGAAACAGAGGTAGCAGCACTTCCCAAATTGCAGTTTCAGCAAGTAATAGATAAGCAAACCTATCTTACAACTATCGATGCTTTGCGCAGGCATATAGCCGATGGCGATTGTTACGAAATTAATTTCTGCAATGAAGGCATTTGTAACGATGCGGAGGTACAGCCATTAGCCGTGTTCAATGCGCTCAATGCGATTTCACCGGCACCGTTTGCCGCTTTTTACCGCTCCGGCGATAGGTATATGATGTGTGCCAGCCCCGAACGATATATCATGCGCAACGGCAGCACTATCCTGTCGCAGCCTATAAAAGGCACTATGCGCAGGGGCGAGGACGCTATTAGCGATGACGCTGCTAAAAACAGCCTGTACAATAGCAGTAAAGACCGTGCGGAAAATGTGATGATAGTAGACCTGGTGCGGAACGACCTGGCACGTAGCTGCAAAGTGGGCACAGTGTCTGTCGATGAACTGTTTGGCATCTACAGCTTTCCGCAGGTGCACCAGATGATATCTACCATCAGTGGTACGCTGGATGCGGCAACACCGTTTACCAATGCTATCAGGTACAGTTTCCCGATGGGTAGCATGACGGGCGCACCAAAAATAAAAGTGATGGAACTGATAGACCGCTATGAGCATAGCCGTCGCGAATTATTTGCAGGTACAGTAGGGTATATCTCCCCACTGGGCGATTTCGATTTCAATGTCATCATCCGGAGCCTCTATTACAACGTTGCATCCAAAAGACTGTCCTATCAAACGGGTGGGGCCATCACATATGATAGCACCGCCGTGCAGGAATGGCAAGAAATGCGCCTGAAAGCCTGGGCGCTGGAGCGTATTTTTGATTAATATTTATTGCAGCCTGCAGGTTTCAGAATCCGGGCCTACAGGGTCTTTATAGCATTGTTCCTTCGCTGCTTCGCGGTTCGAATGGTTTATCTGGTATTGATAGCTACCGCCACTAATGCCACCCGAGCATTCACAGATGAAGCTTTCCTTTTGGCAGGAAGAGAAAGAGAGTACCGTTAGTAAAGCGCTTGTTAATAAGACGGCAGTTCTTCTCATAGCAGTAGTTCTCATATACTTTTGCAGAACAAATAATATGCCGCTTTCCTGTGTGTTCACAAAACGAAAGCTTTGGCAGCATATTTGTACTTTAATCGGCTAATCCTCTATATGTTATGAAAAAATATGTACCCATCCTTTTGATGCCCGTGCTGCTGGCATTGGGCTGCAAAAAAAATGACGACCTGGAAAGTGACAAAAATTACTATCAGTTGTACGAGGTAGAGTATAATAAAGTGAATGCCGAAACGAGGGCATACGCCACATTCCGCGAAAACGACGCTACCGGCCGTAAGGTAGAACTGAAGGGCACCGCAAATGTAAAAGCCAACACTAAAATAGCTAATACTACTACTGAAGACATTACCCGCTACTATTGGGATTTTCCGGGCACATCAGATGTAAATTTCATACTCACCAAAAACTATGGCGGTACCATTAGCAATACGGTACGCCGTGCTGAAATAGGTGATATAAATATTACAACAGTATACCCTGAGTTTATGCCAAAATCAGAAGGCTTAGGGTTCAAATGGGCGGGCGACCCGTTGCAGGAAAACGAGAAACTAGTAGCCACCATCATATCAGGCCCCAACCTGGTAAGGGAAACCAAGGAATTTACGGGCGATAGCGTTTATTTCACCCCTTACGAGCTTAGTGAGATATCGCCTGAATGGGTAACGGTGGAATTAAAGCGCATTAAAGAACTGCCGTTGGAAAATAAAGACCATGGCAAAGACGGTAAAATGAAAGTAACCCTGGTTACGTATACATATACTACACTGCAATAAGCTGTTGAACAGACCGTAATCTAGAGCGATACAAATATTGTATCGCTCTTTTTTATTGACAAAGATTTTTTGTTTGAGTTGGTTTTTATTTGGTTGTTAGTATGTATATTCGTATAGAGTTTATATCACCTAACCACCAAAACCATGAAACAGAAAACATCACCTTCCAGGGTGTCCTCCATTCGTTGGCACCATTCAGCATCGCAAACTTATTTTAGAAAAATAACCCACCCGCATATTTTCGGTTAGTTTCTTTTTTCACCTTAAAACATATATCCAATGAAGACAACACAACACAAGCTGTTGCTAACAGCTATGCTATTGCTCACCCAGTATTTTAGCTATGGCTATGCCAAATACTGGTCCGTTTTTCAATCTACCAGTAGTGGTTTAACACTCAATACCAGTACACAAGGTCTTACGAATCTCTCCCCGCAAGCTTACCCCAATACGTTAAGAGATTACGTGAACTCCGTTTATTATCACAGTTCTTTACTGTTTTCGGCTAACGGCTATGGTCTGTACGATGCTTCCGGCACTTTGTTTTATACCATTGGCGGTGTAAATAGTGAGATTGAGATTTTTCCCAAAATCGGAGACTGCTTTACGTATTACGTAATGTACTGGCAGTCTAATAGCTTGGTGCGGCTGGAGGTAAGTACCTACTCAAGTCCTTCAGTTACATCGGCAACTACCTTATACACCAATTCAAGTGTTTCTTATTATCAGTTTGGTATAGTAGCAGCTCCGCTGGAATCAAATGGAAATAGAAATGTATATACACTGGAAGGGGGCGTATTAAAGCGTCATACATTCTATAATAATGGCACTAGTACAGGTTCTTCTCCAACTACAGTTTCTACATCTGCACCCGGTATCCGGGGAAATGTGCAGCTTATGGAGATCACACCCGATGGCTCTACATTATACTATCCCAATGGCAATAATAACCAGGTTTCGCTCTGCGATCTTAGTAGCTATTCATTCACAGCATTCTCACTTGGTACTACTTCAGGGGCCATCAACCAGGTAGAAGGATTGGAATATGATCCTGTATCTGGCGACTTTTGGCTCAGCTATTATTACTATAGCGGTGGCGATAATGGTGGTATTGGCTATTATGATGTATCGGCCGGTACATTCAACCCCATTAGCTATGGTAGCAAGGCCATGTTCAATTTTACAGAGATAGAAAGAGGCCAGGATGGTAAAATGTATTTGTGCGCGCATCAAACTACGCCTTATTTTATTGTAACCGGCCCCGGCGTTCTATGCTATTTCGATCCTGCCAGTGGTACAGGCGCAGTACCTACCCCCTTATTGAACGGTGTAACAACTGTAAAAAGTGCTGCCACTTATAATGGTACTCACAATTTCTATATCAACAATCAGATAGATGGGGATGATAATAGTGCCTATTACGATTTCAATCCAAACTTTACCATAAATAATGTTCCAAGGGTTACGACACCATGCTCTTATCAAAGTATCACTGATTGCAGCACGCTTATGTTTTACCCTACACAGGCACGTACATGGCAGGGATACTGGAGTGTTGTACTGCAGGAAACAGATGCCTGCGGAAATGTTATTCCCGGTGGTATATATCTGCCCTCTGCACCGGTGATGAGCAGCACAGACTTGTACCAGTTAGATTTAAAAACATATGCTCCGCAGCTCTTCAATGGCACTTACAATGTAGCCGGCAAGTATTTTAAAGTTATCTATTACGTTACCACCTGCGATCAGTCTTATGAAGTAACGGCCAATATCAAATTCGATTGGACAAACAGGAATGCTGATTTTAAAATAAATGCACAGACAAGGCTTCCGGCTCAATGTAGCCCCCACCAAATAGTTACAGGATGTCCTACACAATCATTTGTTTTAACGCCGGATGTACCATTAACAGCCGTACAGAGTTATCGTATTACAGTAGACGAAGTAGATAACTGCGGCAATGATATTTCAGGTATCTATGAGCAAGGTCCTATTACTACCGGTCCATTAACCAGTGTAAATATGCAGACATGGGGTAGTGGTATATTAGGGCAATATGCAGCAGAAGGCAAATATTTTAAGATAAGCCTGCAGGTATTCAATACATGTAATGGTACATCTTCTGATACTAAGAGTGCCTATGTAGAAACAAATATATGGAGCCCACGATTGGCTGGCTGGCAGGTAAGTACAACATCTTCTGGTGCCACTTACGCCACTCCGGGTACTGCATGTTCAACAGCTATTGATGCTTGCGGCAATACACCTATTATTTATATCAATACATCTACGTCTGACTTTGACGAGTATTGGTTTATTATAAAAGATTATGGCACCTCATGTAGCGGTACACCATCCGTAATTACACCATTAACGACAACTACTTGTTCTACTGGCTGTAATGTGAGCAATATCACTAAATCGCTTACAGACTATATGTGGCAAAATTGCGGTATGTCCTTCTTCCCGGCAGTAACATACTTCAATGCGCGTCCTGATCATTATATAGAAGTAGAGGTTTTCGTTAAAAACAGTTGCGATACACAGTCTATTGCTGGCTTCTTCAGGAATCATTATTCTGGCTGTAAGGAAGGTACTACGGGTGTACCGGAAATGGATAACCAACCAGCATTCGAAATATATCCTAATCCCGCATCCGATTATGTACGTATCAATCTGTCTGGCGTAAATAATGCCAGGGTCAGTGCAGAGCTTTTCGATGTTAGGGGCCAGAAGGTAATGGACCTGATTAATGAGCAGCAAGTATCCGGAGCACAACTATATAATGTAAATGTTTCGTCACTGCCATCAGGTATGTATGTTTATAAATATTACATAAACGGACAGGCAACATCAGGTAAGCTGACAGTGAATCATTAGGGTTTTAAATGAATATTGAGAAAGAGGAGCACAAGGCTCCTCTTTTTATTTATAATTATTGTAAATTTGTAGTAGTAGTTCTTTGGCAGGTATGAAAAGGTTATGAGAACATATGAGGTAGAAAAATGCAACATTTCACAACAAAACACAACATTCTCCCCGGAATGTTCCAAAATCAAAACTCTGAAATCGGAACAAACTGGAACAATTATGAAAATGTGTATATGTTGACGGTTTTTATTCAGGTTTTGTGGATAACCATAACGGGTTAGCCCGCCGCTTTTTCGTTATTTTGTATGTCCCGTTCGGGGTATTTTAATCAGGCAAATTCAGAGAGGTACAGGGTGAAGTTTTCGCATTTACACAACCATACGCAGTTTTCTTTGTTAGACGGTGCATCGTCCATCGGCAGGCTATACGATAAGGCCGCAAAAGACGAGATGCCCGCTATGGCTATCACCGACCACGGCAATATGTTTGGTGTGTTCCAGTTTGTAGCCGAGGCATGGAAGAAAACCAAGGTTGTGGGCACCACGCCCGAAGGTAAAGACATACTGGAGCCGGTAGTAAAGCCCGTTGTTGGCTGCGAGTTCTACCTGGTAGAAAACAGGTTGAAACGCCAGTTCTCCCGCGATGAGAAAGATGCCCGGTATCACCAGCTGTTCCTGGCCAAAAATGAAGTAGGCTACCGCAACCTGGTAAAGCTCTGCTCGCTGGGCTATATGGAAGGCCTGTATGGTAAATACCCACGTATCGATAAGGAATTGGTATTGCAGTATCACGAGGGGCTGATAGCCACTACCTGTTGCCTGGGTGCACAGGTGCCGCGCACCATACTCCGTAAGGGGGAAGAAGAAGGGGAGAAGGTGTTTAAATGGTGGCTCGACCTGTTTGGCGAAGACTACTATGTGGAAATGCAGCGCCACGATATACCGGAGCAGATAAAGGTGAATGAAGTGTTGCTGAAGTTTGCCCGAAAGTATAATGTGCCTATCATAGCATCAAATGATTCGCACTATGTGGAACAGGAAGACGCCAACGCGCACGATATCCTGCTTTGCATCAATACCGGCGAAAAGCAAACTACGCCTACCAATAAAGAGTTTTCTGACGATGATGAAGCAAAGCCGAAGGATACCCGCTTTGCTTTCTATAACGATCAGTTCTACTTCAAGACTACTGAAGAGATGACAAAACTCTTCAGTGATATACCGGAGGCAATAGATAATACAGGGCTGATAGTAGATAAGATAAAACCTATGAAGCTGGAGCGCGAGATATTGCTGCCTCACTTCAAGGTGCCGCCGGAGTTTCATGACGACCAGGATGCCTACCTGGAACACCTGACTTGGGAAGGTGCCAAGCGTAGGTATGTTGACATAACACCCGAAATAGACGAGCGCCTGCGCTTTGAGCTGTTTACCATCAAAACGATGGGTTTCGCGGGTTACTTCCTCATCGTGTCCGACTTCATTAAGGCTGGCCGCGATCTTGGGGTATTCGTAGGGCCGGGCCGTGGTTCGGCAGCGGGTTCGGTGGTGGCCTATTGCATCGGCATTACCAATATCGACCCTATTAAATATAAACTCCTGTTCGAGCGTTTCCTGAACCCGGAACGTAAGAGCATGCCCGATATAGATACCGACTTTGACGATGTAGGCCGCCAGAAGGTGATAGACTACGTAGTGAATAAGTACGGTAAAAACCAGGTGGCGCACATTGTTACCTATGGTACCATGGCGGCCAAAATGAGCATCAAAGACGTAGCCCGTGCGCTCGATCTGCCCTTGCCCGATTCCAACGCACTGGCAAAGCTGGTGCCGGAACGCCCGGGTATAGAGCTAAAGCGCATATTACATGCGCCGATAAAAGGCGAGAAGAGCCTGGAAAGTAAAGAAGGCTTGGGTGGCGAAGAGATAGAGAACGTAAATAAGATACGCGAGATATACGCGAGCAAAACCCTGCATGGTGATGTATTACGCTCTGCCGAAAAACTGGAAGGCTCTGTTCGTAATACAGGTATCCACGCAGCGGGTATCATCATTGCCCCTAAGGACCTTACAGAGCTGATACCGGTATCATCTGTAAAGGATGTGGAACTGTTGATAACCCAGTTTGAGGGTAACGTCATTGAAAATGCCGGTGTTATCAAGATGGACTTTTTGGGATTGAAAACCCTTACCATCATCAAAGATGCACTGGAGCTTATAAGGCGCAACTATGGGCTGGAAATAGATATCGACAGCATTCCGTTGGATGATACGAAGACTTACGAATTGTACCAGCGGGGTGAAACCAATGCCACGTTCCAGTTTGAAAGCCCGGGTATGCAAAAGTACCTGCGTGAGTTGAAGCCCGATAAGTTTGATGACCTTATTGCGATGAATGCCTTGTATCGCCCGGGCCCGCTCGAGTACATCCCCAACTTCATCAAACGCAAGCATGGCGAGGAGGAGATCGTATATGACCTGCCCGATATGCAGGAGTACCTCGAAGAAACTTACGGTATCACGGTATATCAGGAGCAGGTGATGCTGCTATCGCAGAAGCTGGCAGGCTTTAGTAAAGGCGATGCCGACGTACTGCGTAAGGCGATGGGTAAAAAGCAGATTACCGTACTGAACAAAATGAAAAGCCAGTTTATTGAAGGGGCTACTAAAAAAGGCCATCCTGAAGATAAACTGAACAAGATATGGACCGACTGGGAAGCTTTTGCCCAGTATGCGTTCAATAAGTCGCACTCTACCTGTTATGCCTTCGTAGCATACCAGACAGCATACCTGAAGGCACACTACCCGGCCGAGTTTATGGCGGCGGTACTCAATAACCAGGGCAATATCGATAAGATAAAGTTCTACATGGAAGAGTGCCAGCGCATGGGCCTTGCAGTATTGGGGCCTGATGTGAATGAGAGCCTGAAAGGTTTTTCGGTAAACAAAGAGAGCGTCATTCGCTTTGGTATGAATGCCATTAAGGGTGTGGGTGAAGCGGCAGTAGAAGATGTTATAGCAGAGCGTGAAGCGAATGGGCCCTACACTACTGTGTTCGATTTTATATCGCGCGTGAATCAACGTACTGTAAACAAGAAGTCGCTGGAAAGCCTGGTGCTGGCAGGTGCCATGGATGGTTTTAAAGAGATGCACCGCGCACAGTATTTTTTCGCTCCGCCTACCGACCCTGTAACGGGTATGGAACGCCTGGTGCGCTTTGGCAACCAGGTGCAGGCCAGCAGCTCTATGGCCAGCAACAGCCTATTTGGCGATGCGGTGATGCCGGACATTAAACCACCGGCCATACCGGAATGCGATACATGGACATTGCCCGAACTGCTGGACAGGGAAAAAGAAGTGATAGGCATCTACCTGAGTGCCCACCCGCTGGATGGCTACAAGTTTGAGATAGATAACTACAACTTCACCCCGATAAATGAGATAGAGAATAATAAAGGCAGAACGGTACGTATAGCGGGCTTCATTACCGATGCCGCGCATATGACCACGAAGAAGGGTAGCAAGTTTGGCAAGATGGTCATCAACGACTATACCGGCAACCAGGAAATCGTGTTTTGGGAGAAGAACTATGTAGAGTATGCCAAATATGTAGATAACGGGCAGAAGCTGATGATAACCGGTGTGTACCAGGAACACAGGTTCAGGCCGGGTGTCATGGAGTTCCAGGTGCAGGGTATAGTACTGCTGGATGAAGTGCGCAAGATAATGACCCGCAAGCTGCACCTGCAGATGCCACTGGAAGCTATAACGCACGATGTCGTAATGTTCCTGCACGATAACTTTAAGAAGCACCCGGGCAATACAGATGTGCAGCTACAGGTGATAGATGAAGAAGACGGCAGAACATCGAAACTGAAAACATCAGGCCGCATTGATATTAACGATGAGCTGCTCCAGTTTTTGGCTGCCAATGATAAGATGAAATACTCTGTAGAGCTAAAGAATAATTAGTTATAACAAGTATAAGCTTATAGGTATGTAGGTAGTCTATAGTGGTATTTTGCTCCTCTATGCTGCTAAGTCAGATATTGATAGTAAATTTGTAGATAATTTAAAATTTAAAACATAATAAAAATGGCAGCTGTATTCACTGATGCAAATTTTGATGCTGAAGTATTAAACGCAGATAAACTGAGTGTAATAGATTTCTGGGCACCATGGTGTGGTCCTTGTTTGGCCCTGGGCCCAACCATTGAAGCCCTGGCTAAAGAGTATGATGGTAAAGTGAATGTAGGTAAAGTGAACGTGGATGAGAATCCTAACCTTTCTATCAACTACGGTATCACCAGTATACCTGCAGTGCTGTTCATCAAAAATGGCCAGGTAGTAGATAAACAAGTGGGCGCTGCACCTAAAGGTGTATTCGACAAGAAAATACAACAACACCTGTAATTACTTACCGGTGATGAAATAAGTGAAAAGCCCCGTATAGCGGGGCTTTTATAATGTTATGAGGGTGCGTTCTCTTCTGCTACATTTTCCATAGCCATACTTTGCCTTGTACTGCTACCAGGCTGTACCAAGGTAATAAGTATACACAGGTTCTTTGGTAGTGACCGGCTTGCTGCATAATTCTAAGGCAATAGTAAAGATGGCATATAAGACGAAATACCACAGTCGCATAAGTCGTAATGATTATACGGCAAAACTATCGACACGCAACTGGCAGGAAATTGACTTGGGTTAAGAAATAGGTGGTGTATTATCTTTTAGAGCCATTTGCGCAGCTGCCGAGGTTAGCGATGTGTAGCGGTGGCAGTACTCATTTTTGCTACATGTTATCAATGCGTTTATTCATTACTGCAAACCACATCGGAGGCAGCATAGCCAGTATCATACTGCCGGGGTAGCCGGTAGGTAGTTGTGGCGAATGGTCGTGGTGGCGTAGTAGCTGGTACTTGCGGCTGGCCAGGTAATGATGGTCGCTGTGACGGCTTAGTTCGAAGAGCATAATGCGGCCAATAGTGTGGTTGCTGTTCCAGCTATGTTTGGGCATAGCCCGCTCATATTTTCCGTTGCTTGTTTCTTTGCGCTTCAGGCCGTAGTGTTCTATATAATTCACGGTTTCCAGCAGTAGTATGCCAATGAGTGCGGAGATAAGAAAATAGCTCAACACAGTCCAACCGAAATATAAACCGATGCCCAGGCAAAAAGCCAGCTCGATAAGTTGGTAATGCAGCATTTCGTTTTGCAAAAAGCTTTTGCCTTTTTTAGTTTGCTCTTCAAATGATATTTGCCATGCTTTCCTGTATACACCTGTGATACTGCGTATCCAGAAGAAATAGAGTGGTTCGTTCCTGTCGGCGCTGCTGGCATCTTGGGGTGTGCCTACATGTTTATGATGCCCGCGATTGTGCTCGATGAAAAAATGCATGTACAAAGACGTAAGCAGCAGCATGCGTGCCAATGTCTGTTCTGTTTTATTTACCCGGTGGCCTAATTCATGGCCAACATTGATGCCCATGATACCACATAGCAGCCCCATAGATAGGATGCGCCCTATGCGGTCGCTAGTGGTAAGTGCTGCATCTGTAATGCCCGAAAGGAAAAAATATAGAGCTGCGTATTGAAGCGGAACAACCAGGTATAGCAACCAATCGTATGCCTTGTCGTGCCTGGCCATTTCTTCCTCGTCGGCGGTCAGGTTTCGTTCGCTTGGTTTTATGAACAGTTCCAGTATAGGTATGATAACGAAGGATATCAGTACCGGTATCCAAACCACCCAACCCGTGTGTGTAAAGCTGCGCCATGCACCTGAATAGAGCAGCAGTGGTATGGCATATTTCAAAACACGGGCTTTCATACTGCGAAAATTAATTAAAAGCCCCGGTACAAAACCGGGGCCGGTATAAATTTAGCTTCAGGCGTTTAGTCTTTGAGGCTGCAGGTAACCTTGTATGTATAGGAAATGCCTCCGAAGTCCACTTTCGATTCTGTTTCATTCGATTGGCACTTGCTTTCAGCCGTTTTCTTTTTCTCCTTATACTGAATATTGAAAGAGCTATCTACGGTAGCAAAGCCTGGTACCGTATAGTTAGCGTTGCAGGCGCAGGTATAGTCTTTCTTGCAGGATGCAAATGCAACGATGGTGATAGCGGCAATTAAAAAAGTGTTTTTCATAAGCGGGTGAATTAATATATGGCTGTAAAATAATATAGCCTATTGATACAATCAATAGGCTATATTATAAATGCTGTATATGAAAGGCTACTCAATACCGCAGTAGTGTTGTACCACCGCCATACGGCCCAGGTAATCTTCTTCTGTTTCGTAATACTTGCAATCGTTTTTGGCATTATCTTCCGTAGTAGCAGTAATATTATTGCGAGATGTAGTACTGGCTTCTACTTTGCCATTCACTACATATTTAATATCGCAAGAGCAGGTATAATCTTTCTGGCAAGAAGTGAGACCTGCAGCAGCTAAAAGGGCAAATACGGAAAGTGTATATATTTTTTTCACAAGCACTTTGTTTTAAGATGTAGTAAAAGTATCTATACGAATTTAAAAAAGCAATAGTAATAATCAGGCATTTGCAAAGCGCACTGCCCTTATCATACGGCGCGAACGTCTTTGCGCCCTTTTTTCCTGCAGGTCGGCCACGGCCCATATGGCAGCCGGCAGCCAGCCTATAAGCGTGAGCTGCAATAATAGGCAAATGATACCACGCACAGGCCTGAAGCGCAGAAAGAAAGAGAGCCAGGGAAATAAAACCGCTATCAATAACATATCGTAAAAATAAGGAAATAGAGACATATACAGCATTCGGCATCTGCATAAATTCATTAATTTCGCATCCCCATACAGGATTAAAATTATGTTTGAAAATCTTAGCGAACGGCTCGAAGGCGCGTTCAAGCAGTTGAAAGGTGAAGGCCGTATCTCGGATATTAACATTGCCACTACGGTAAAGGAAATACGCCGCGCACTGGTAGATGCCGACGTGAACTATAAAATAGCCAAGGAATTTACCGATAAGGTGAAAGACAAGGCTATGGGCGAAAAGGTACTGACATCGGTATCGCCCGGCCAGTTGATGGTGAAAATAGTGAAGGATGAGCTGGCAGAGCTGATGGGTGGCACAGAGGTGGAAATAGACCTGAATAATAAGCCTACTGTCATACTGATAGCCGGTTTGCAGGGTTCGGGTAAAACCACCTTCAGCGGTAAGCTGGCCAACTTTCTGAAAACCAAGAAAGGCCGTAATCCGTTGCTGGTAGCTGCCGATATCTATCGCCCTGCGGCGATAGACCAGTTGAAAGTACTGGGTGAGCAGATAAAAGTGCCTGTTTATAACGAGCCGGATAATAAAGATGCGGTATCGATAGCGCTGAATGCCATAGCTGAAGCTAAAAAGAACGGGAATAATGTAGTAATCATAGATACGGCAGGACGCCTGGCTATAGACGAAGTGATGATGGCCGAGGTGGCAAACGTGAAAGCCGCTGTGCAGCCACATGAGATACTGTTTGTAGTAGACTCGATGACGGGCCAGGATGCGGTAAATACTGCCAAAGCCTTTAACGACCGCCTGAATTTTACCGGTGTGGTGCTGACTAAACTGGATGGTGATACCCGTGGTGGTGCTGCACTGTCTATCAAATACACGGTAGATAAGCCCATCAAATTTGTGAGCATGGGTGAAAAGCTGGATACGCTGGATGTGTTTTATCCAGAGCGTATGGCACAGCGTATACTGGGGATGGGTGACATAACCTCGCTGGTAGAGCGTGCACAGGCACAGTTTGACGAAGCACAGGCCAAAAAGCTGGAGAAAAAGATACGTGCCAATAAGTTTGATTTTGAAGACTTTAAAGAGCAGCTGAACCAGATCAAAAAAATGGGTAACATCAAAGACCTGCTGGCGATGATACCTGGGGTGGGCAAGGCTATAAAAGATATTGATATATCAGACGATGCGTTTAAAGGTATAGAAGCCATCATCAATTCGATGACCCCATATGAGCGTAATAACCCGGATGCTATTGATACCAGCCGCCGTAAGCGTATAGCCAAAGGTTGTGGTAAAGATATAGCCGATGTGAATGCATTTATGAAGCAATTTGACCAAATGCGCCAGATGATGGGGCAGATGAATAAAATGCGTGGTATGATGCCCGGCGGCATGATGCCGGGAGGTATGCCTTTTGGTAAGCGGTAAATGAAATGTGCTAATTAAAACTATGTGTTTTTTAACCGTATTTTAAACCGTGAATTTTGCATTTTTCATTTTTAGGTGTACTTTCGCAGTCCTTAAAATTTATTGTTTAACACAAATAATTTCTATTATTTATGTCAGTTAAGATCCGTCTTCAACGTCATGGCTCAAAAAAACGCCCGTTCTATTTCATCGTAGCCGCTAACAGCGCCGCTCCACGTGATGGTAAATTCATCGAGAAAATAGGAACTTACAATCCATTAACTGTGCCTGCAACCGTTCGCCTGAACCGTGAGCGCGCACTGCACTGGATGCAAAATGGTGCGCAACCAACAAATACTTGCCGCCGTATCCTGTCTTTCAAAGGTGTACTGTACCTGAAACACCTGATGCGTGGTGTTAGCCTTGGCCTGTTTGATGAAAAAGCAGCCTGGGAGAAATTTGAAGCATGGAATGGCGAACACGAGCAACTGGTAGCTAAACGCGAAGAAGCGCACCGCCAGCACAAAGCAGACAAACGTAACGCTGTTGTTACAGAATCGGTACGTAAAGTAGAAGAGAAAATGGCTGCTAAAGCTGCTGCACAAGTAGCAGAAGCAGAGCAGGATGGTGCTGAAGAAGATGCTGCCGCTGCTGAAACTACAGAAAATCAGGAAGGATAATTTAATCTTTGAATGATATTTGATACGCCCTGCATGCAGGGCGTATTTTTTTGTATTTATATATGCCTGCAACCTGCGCCGGATAGTTTTTTCAAGCAGTTTAATTTATATTTACCCGCCATAAATTTCAGCACCGATATTGCTAACTATGAATGATGTAAAAGAGGCCATCAACCTATCCCTTGTAATACCTTGTTACAACGAAACGGGCAGGATTGAATTGCTTTATAATGGACTGGAAAGTTTTGTAAAGCAATGGCCTGCACAGTTTGAAATTGTGATAGTGAATGATGGCAGTAAGGACGATACATGGCAAAAACTGCAGGCACATTCCTTTTATAAACAGCATGCAGGTAATATTAAACTCATCAACCAGGAGAATACCGGTAAAGGTGGTGCTTTAAAGCACGGGGTAGCGCAGGCGAGCGGAGATTTTATATTGACCCTCGACGCGGACATGGCCGCACAGCCTACAGAGGTAGTAAAGTGGATGAATATGCTGGGCTGGAAACCCGACGAAAGGACAATATACATAGGGTCTCGTGAACACAAGGAATCCACCATCATCAATGAAGCTTTTAAAAGGAAACTGGCGGGAAATGTATTTAACCTCATCGTGCGTTCGCTGACACCACTCAAGGTGAATGATTCGCAATGCGGATTTAAGCTGTATGGCAACCGTGCAGGCAAACAGCTTTTTAGTGAGTTGGAAACCAATGGCTGGGCGCATGATGTAGAGCTACTGTATCGCGGGCAAGTGCATGGAATGGTCATCAAAGAAATGCCACTGACCTGGGAGGCTATAGAAGGTAGCAAAATTCGACTGCTAAAAGACTCTATAGCTATGTTTAATGAAATACTGAATATCTCTAAGAAAATAAAACGCACTAAGCAATAGTTGCCATGGATGCTCTCAACAACCTGAACTTTAAGAAAATCACATTGATAACCCTGGGCGTAATGCTGCTGGTGATGCTGTGGGTAAGTAAAGACTATGGCATTAGTGGTGATGAATATACCCAAAACACATATGGTGAGCATGTGTATAATTACTATGCAACTTTTGGTGAGGATAAAGGAGCATTAACATTTAAGAACGTATATAACTACGGCGGCTTCTTCGACCTGCTGTGCGTGGCTGTAAATAAAGTATTGCCTACAGACGAGTATAATACCCGTCACTTTATTACGGCTATCTTCGGCTTCCTGGCTATTGTGTTTGCCGTATTGCTGGCAAAATTTTACAAAGGGTGGGGTGCGGCATTTCTCACAGCCTTGTTCATGTTCTTTACGCCGCGTTTTTTTGGCGAATCGATGTATAACCCGAAGGATATACCATTTGCCTTAGGGATGGTGATGGGCGTATATTTCATATGCCGCTTTGTGGCTGCCTTTCCTAAACCCAGTTGGAAGGATGCGCTGTGGGTGGCTTTATCTATTGGCTTTGCCATCGGCATACGTGTAGGTGGTTTGTTATTGATACCATTCCTGTTTGTGGCGATAGGTATAGAGTATGTATTTGACTGGCGGAAGCATTATGAATTGTTTGGTGCGGAAATAAAACGCTTAGCTATTTATACCATTGGCATCTGTATTGTAGGTTATTTTTCGGGGCTCATCTTTTGGCCATTTGCATTGGAAAGTCCGCTGCAAAACCCGTTTACTGCCTTATCTGAAATGTCGAATTTCTCTGTTGGTATCCGTATGCTTTTTGGCGATAAGCATATAATGAGCCAGAATGTAACCGGTGGATATATACCTACCTGGATAGGGTTGACAACGCCTATCATTATATTGTTAGGTATGCTGCTATCGCCTTGGTTGTTTGTGTCTAAACAATACAAATTTCACAAATTATTGTTCTTGTTTTTTGTAGCACTTTTCCCTTGGCTCTACATTGTGTACAAACATTCGCCGCTGTACGACGGCTGGAGGCACTTACTATTCATTTACCCCATGCTGGTGGTGATAAGCGCGCTTACATTTACATCGGCCATAGAATATGTGCAGAATAAGAGTGTAAAATATGTTATTGCCGGACTGGTAACTATAGGGTTGATACTACCCGCAAGGTGGAGTATAGCTAACCATCCTAACCAGGTAGTATATTTCAATGAACTGGCTGGCGGCATAGATGGTGCGTATGGCTACTATGAAACGGACTATTACATGAACAGCATCAAGCAGGCATTTTATAAGCTGGCGAAAGAGAAGGACCTGTATAATACCAAGGATAGCGTTATCATCGTTACCAACTGTATAGAGCCTATGTGGCAATATGTAGCCTCGCTGAAAAATCCCAGAGTGGTGGCAGACTATGTAAGGTACCGTGAGCGGGAAACGAAACCCTATACTTATGGTATTTTCTTCTCAAGGTTTATCGACCGCCAGTTGCTGCAAAACGGATACTATCCACCGGCTAATACGATCATTACCATAAAAGCAGATAATACGCCACTGGCCGTTGTTACCAAAGCAGACCCAGAGCAGAATGCGTATAAAGCTAACCAGTATTATGAAGCTAAAGACTACGCAAATGCTGTAGTATATTATCAAAAGGCACTGGCTAAGGATGCAAAGAATGAAACCTTGTATCTGAATTATGCAATAGCACTTGCCAGCACCGGGCACATGAACGAGGCAATTAATGCAACCAATGAGTACCTGAAGATGGTACCTGAGGATATGAATGGCTACCAGATATTAGTGCAGCTGTATAAAGCCATAGGCGATATGCAAAGTGCGCAAAGGGCAATGACCACTGCACAAAGCATTATGCAAGAACAAGAGGGAGAATAATGGAAGCAGGCAACGCATCGGCGCCCGCTATAACAAGGCGGCATTTTCACACGTTTGATGCGCTGCGGTTCTTTGCTTTTTTCAAAGTCTTTTTACTTCACCTGCCTATTGCAGCCTTCCCGTGGTTTAGCTTCTTTAGCGCCGGGGGAGGCATTGGTGTACAGTTTTTTTTCGTTTTAAGCGGCTTTCTCATTACTTATATCATTTGCGAAGAGAAGCAGCATACGGGCACACTGAACCTGCGCAATTTTTTTATCCGGCGTATACTGCGCATATGGCCACTGTATTACTTAATGGTAGCAGTAGCCTTTGCAACGCCGTACCTGCTGTCTAAAGCAGGCATTTCCGCATCCGGCGAGGGGTATGACCCTACATGGTGGGTGTCTGTACTGTTCCTGGAAAATTACAAAATGATCTTTACGGGCAGCACGCCCAATGTATCACCGTTAACAGTGATGTGGTCGTTGTGTATTGAAGAACATTTTTATATTGTATGGGGTATATTACTGTACCGGTTGCGCGTAGATGCATTGCCTAAGCTTATAGGTATTTGCATTGTGGTAGCTATTATAGCAAGGGCTGCATTTGCACATTATCACCTGCCATCCAACGATATATTTACGAATATCGACCTGTTTGCCCTCGGTGCCATACCCGCTTATTTATTGGTTCGGTACCCTGAAAAACTGGAAGCATATGTGCAGCAAATAGCTTTATGGAAGAAGCAGTTGTTCACTGCCGGGCTTGTGGTGGTGGTGCTCATTGCATCGCAAACCACCAGCGAAGTAATATACATATGGCTAACTACAGTATTGGGGGCCTTATTTGCGATACTGATAATGCTAACGATACCGGCGGACTCCCAGTTCCGGATAAGCGATAAAAATGTATTGAGCAGGATGGGGGTATATACTTACGGACTGTACCTGTATCATACACTGGTGATAAACCTGCTGCGGGTAATATGGGGGAAGGTAGGGTTGAGCCTTGATGAATGGAAAGGTGCTACTCTTTTTGCTATAGCAGCATTGATGATTACACTATTGTGTAGTATGCTTTCTTACTATGCTTTTGAAAGGCAATTCCTGAAACTGAAACGATTTTTCAGGTAGTTAGTTGTTGATGACTATAAACAATCCGACAACTATGTAAATGCATATCAAAGTAATGGTCATCCATTTTTTTGGTTGATTTTCTTTCAGGGGCAGTTTGTAAGACATTGTCATAGATTTTTTCAGGGCTAACAATTATTGTGCTCGTCTTCTGTTTTAACATAACGTTGGCAATATTGAAATATTGTATTGGCAACGAAATAATTTTTGGACGGTACCCATATCAATCCAAATATTGAGCCAAAATAAGCGCCTAGGCTATGGTTTTGTCATCCAGGTTTCAATTGTTGCCTGGTTGAGCGAGAGATAGTTGGTTTCGGCTTCCACCCACCCATTATTTACAAAATAGATAACCGGCCAGCTATAGCCTACCAGGTCTGTAAATGTTTGACCGTCAAGGCGGGTATAGGGAATGTTTTGTGCGTTCGTCTTTTTCCAGAAATCGGGTAGGTATTTATCATTGCCGGCCAATACCATAAATATGGGCAATGAAGGATTTTTTTCCTTCATTACGTGCATTTTATATGCGGCCATTTTGCAATGCGGGCATTTCAGACTGAAGAAGGCAATGATATGCTTGCCTTTGCGCAAATCTATAGCCGGGGCATCTTTTTTGCCTGGGGCATAGAAAGATGACATATCGAGTTGGAAATGCCCTTTGTTAAGCCACTGAGGCTGATTATCTGGCAGCGGATAGTAAATAAACGGTGTAGCCACCAACCCTATGCAAATAAGAGGTATGGCAATCCTAGTATACCTGAAATCAAGGCCACGATGGTAGCGTATAATAAGCAAGATAATTAACGCAAGAACGGCATTTTTGATAAGTGATGTAGAAGGGCTCATCCAGATAGCATCGCCGAAACAACCACAGTTGATATCGTTGCCGGCATATATCCAGAGATACACCAGGTAAATGCTGAAAACAGCCAGCAGTGCCAATGCCAGCTTGAGTATCCATTTGTTTTTGCCAAAAAGATGTAATGTGATGAGTATACTCAGCGCAGC